>JBHEMB010000163.1:0-4151 GCA_046262855.1 Mycobacteriales bacterium
CCGAGGTCGTCCCGGTCTCGTCGTCCGCCCAGCTCCACCTGCTGCCGTGGCTGCTGCGATGGCCCGTCGTGGCCGACCGCACGACCTTCGCTGCCGGCCTGCACGCGGGCTCCGCGGTGGGCCTCGCCCTGGCCCTCCGACCGTCGCCCGGCGAGCTCGCGCGGGTCCTGCCTGCCACGATGCCGGCTGCACTCGTGGGCTTCGCAGCGCACGAGGTCGTCGAGCGCCGACTCGGTCGCCCCGCTCCTACCGCAGCGCTGCTCGCCGCCGTGGGACTCGCGCTGGCCGTGGCGGACCGGCGAGCCGGCAGCCGTCCGGTCAGCCAAGGCGACACCGCCGCAGCGGGTGCCGCGCAGGTCGCGGCGCTCGTGCCGGGGGTCTCGCGCTCCGGGGCCACCCTGCTCGCCCTGCGCTGGCGAGGAGTGCGGAGGGAGGACGCCCTGCGTACGTCGCTGGTGATGTCGCTCCCCGTGACGCTCGGGGCCGCCGCCCTCACCGCCGCGCGCTCCCGCCGTACCCCCGCCCTTCTGCCGTCACTGGTCGCAGGTGCTGCCTCTTTCGTCACAGCCCGGCGTGTCGTCGGGTCGAGCAGGATGTACACAGGTTCGGCCCTCTACCGTCTCGGGCTCGCCACGGCCGTCGCCGTACGACTGCGCAAGGAGACCCGGTGAATGTCGCCCAAGCCGTGCTGCTCGGCGTCGTGGAGGGGCTGACCGAGTTCCTGCCGGTGTCCAGCACAGGGCACTTGCTCATCGCAGAGCACCTGCTCGGACTCCCGATGAAGACCCAGCAGGAGAAGGACTCGCTCATCGGCTTCACCGCGGTGATCCAGTCCGGCGCGATCCTCGCTGCCGTCCTGTTCTTCTTGCGCGAGATCGTCACGGTCGTGGGCGACTTCGCAGCCGGTGTCGTGTCCGCGCCGAGACGGGCGACCCCTGGCTTCCGCCATGCCCTCGCGGTCGGCATCGGCTGCCTGCCGATCATCGTGGTCGGCTTCGTCGGCCGCGACGCCATCAAGAGCATCGACGAGCACCTGGTGGCCGTCGCGATCGGCTTGATCGCCTTCTCGGCGGTGTTCGTGTGGGCGGAGCGACGAGCGACCCAGAGCCGCGGCAAGGAGTCACTCGGCCCGCTCGACGGCCTGCTCATCGGGCTGGCCCAGTGCTTCGCCCTGGTCCCGGGGGTTTCGCGCTCCGGGGCCACCATCTGCGGCGGGCTGCTCCGCGGCGTCGATCGGGTGACCGCGACCCGGTTCTCCTTTCTCCTGGGTATCCCCGCCCTGCTCGGGGCAGGCGTCCTTGGTCTCAAGGACGCCACCCACAACACGACGGGTACGACGGCAACGGCCGTGGCAACGGTGGTGTCGTTCATCGTGGGTTATGCCTCGATCGCCTTCCTGTTGCGCTTTGTCGCGTCGCACCGGATCACCGCGTTCGTGCCCTACCGGCTCCTCGTCGGTGTCGGCGTGCTGATCGGTCTCGCGGTCTCCTGAGTGCCAGACTCCGCGCGTGACCGCTGACCTGACCTGTCGCGCCAGCAACGGCACCACGTGCCGCGCGCACACCCGGGCCTACCGCGAGGGCGAGCTGGTCGACGAGGGTTTCGACGTCGCGCTCGTCAGCGACCACCTGGACGAAGGGCACGTGGTCTGGCTCGATCTCGAGCGCCCGACGGCCGAGGACCTCCAGGTCATCACCGAGGAGCTCGGGCTGCACGCCCTCGCGGTCGAAGACGCCCTCGCAGGGCACCAGCGAGCCAAGCTCGACTCCTACGAGAACCACCTGTTCCTGTCAGCCCTCGTCGCCCGGCTCAACGAGCGGTCGGAGCTGGACCTGCACGAGGTCGACGCGTTCATCACCGACCGCGCGCTGGTGACCGTCCGCAAGAGCGAGAGCATCTCGGTCGACCAGCTCGTCCAGCGCTGGGACGGTGCTCGGAAGAACGCCTCGTCCGGCGTCGCGTTCCTGCTGCACGGCCTGCTCGACCTCATCGTCGACGGCCACTTCACGACGGTGCAGGTGCTCGACGAGCAGCTCGACAGCCTCGAGGACGTGCTCTTCGACGAGCAGCCGAGATCGCGGGAGCTGCAGCGCCGGTCCTTCGAGGTGCGCAAGTCGCTCGTCCTGCTGCGCCGTGCGGTGCTGCCGATGCGCGAGGTCGTGAACTCCTTGCTGCGCAGGGATCTCGACGTCGTCGACGAACGGATGCAGCCCTACTACCAGGACGTGTACGACCATGTCCTGAGGGCGTCGGAGTGGACCGAGTCGCTGCGCGACCTGGTCTCCACGATCCTCGAGACGAACCTGACCCTGCAGGGCAACCGCCTGAACGAGGTGATGCGGTCGCTGACCTCCTGGGCGGCCTTGCTTGCGGTGACCACCGCCGTGACCGGCTTCTACGGCCAGAACGTGCCGTATCCCGGGTTCGGGAAGGAGTGGGGCTTCGTCTTCTCGATGGTGCTGCTGCTCGGGGTGACCAGCGGGCTCTACCTGTTCCTGAAGAAGCGCGGCTGGCTGTGACCCGTGGCGAGTCCCGGGTGCCGGCTGCCGCGGCGGTCGTCGTCGCCCTCGCCGCCCAGCTGCTGCTGTCGCCGGAGCTGCTCCCCGGACCGCCGTGGCTGCTGCCTGGCGTGGAGGGCTTGCTCCTGGCAGGCCTCATCGCGGCCGACCCGAACCGGCTGACGGCGGAGTCGCGCGACTTGCGGCTGCCCTCCCTCGGGTTCATCGTGCTCGTCGCACTGGGCAACGCCTGGGGGCTGGTCCGGCTCATCGACGTGCTCGTCAACGGCGGCGGCAACGGCCGTGACGTCCTGGCGGCCGCCGGCGGGGTGTGGGTCACGAACCTGGTGGTGTTCGCGCTTGCCTATTGGGAGACCGACCGCGGCGGGCCGCTCGCCAGGGCCGGTGCCCGCGCCGGCCCGGCGTACCCGGACCTGTGGTTCCCGCAGGACGGCGACGCCCGCGACGCGGCCCCGGACGGCTGGCAGCCGCAGTTCGTGGACTACCTGTTCGTCTCGGTCACGGCCTCGACGGCGTTCAGCCCGACCGACACGATGCCGCTGACGGGGCGGGCGAAGCTGCTCATGGGCGGTCAGGGGCTGATCTCGCTCGTGACCATCGGCCTGGTCGCGGCCCGCGCCGTCAACATCCTCGGCGCCTGACCTCCCTCCACCCCCCGCCCCCCCATGAAAGGGAACAGCGCTGGGGCTTCACCGCCCTGAATCGCCAGCGCGGTATCCCTTCATTGCCGGCAGGGGCGGGCACGTAGGGTCGAAGGCATGACGACCGTCGTGCTGGTGCGGCATGGACTGACGCACATGACGGGTCCGGTCCTCGCGGGCTGGACACCGGACCTGCACCTCGACGAGCGCGGGCAGCAGCAGGCCGTTGCCGTCGCGGAGCGGTTGAAGGCCGTCCCGCTGGACGCGCTGGTGAGCAGCCCCCTGGACCGCTGCCTGGACACTGTCGCCGCCATCGCGGAAGGACGCGCGCTCGAGATCACGCAGGACGAGCGGCTGGGGGAGTGCCGGTACGGCGACTGGACGGGCAAGCCCCTGAAGGAGCTCGCCAAGGACCCGCTGTGGAAGGTCGTGCAGCAGCACCCGAGCGCGGCCGTCTTCCCCGGCCCCGAAGGCGAGCCGCTGCGGGAGACCTCGAACCGAGCCGTCGCCGCCATCCGGGACTGGAACGAGAAGCTCGGGCCGGACGCGACCTGGCTGGCCTGCAGCCACGGTGATGTCATCAAGGCGATCGTCGCCGACGCCCTCGGCCTGCACCTGGACCAGTTTCAGCGGATCGTCATCGACCCGTGCTCGGTGACGATCATCCGCTACACGCAGACGCGGCCGTTCGTGGTGCGCGTCAACGACGTCGGTGGCGGCCTGACGGATCTGGTACCGCCACCGAAGAAGTCCCGTCGCAAGCGCTCCAGCGACGCCGCGGTCGGCGGCGGGGCAGGCATCTAGGCTGAGCCGGTGCCACGCCAGGTCCACCTCTTCGACCCGCCCGAGCGCTTCGTCGCCGGCACGGTCGGGCAGCCGGGTGACCGCACCTTCTACCTGCAGGCCAGCGGCGCCGGCCGCACCGTCAGCGTGGCCCTGGAGAAGGTCCAGGTGCAGGTGCTCGCCGAACGGCTCGAGGAGCTGCTCGACA
>JBHEMB010000164.1:0-5048 GCA_046262855.1 Mycobacteriales bacterium
GCCGAGGAGCACGACGAGCTCGGGCTGCACGACCTCGAGCTCGGCACGTAGCCAAGGCCGACACGCGGCCACCTCGAAGGTGTCCGGTGTCGCATGGATCCGGCGCTTGCCCCGGACGGTGAACTTGAAGTGCTTGACGGCGTTCGTGACGTAGACGTCCGTGCGGTCGACGCCCGCCTCGTCCAGCGCCTGGACCAGCACCCGCCCTGCCGGGCCGACGAACGGCTTGCCCTGCTGGTCCTCCTGGTCACCCGGCTGCTCGCCCACCAGGGCTAGCCGTGCTGACTGCGTGCCGCGGCCGAACACCGTCTGCGTCGCCGGCTCCCAGAGCGGACAGCCCTGGCAGCCGGCGGCTGCCGTGCGCAGCGCGTCGAGGGTGCGGTCCTCCGGGAGGAACGCGGCGGCGGTCGGCCAGTCCGGCTTGGGCACGGCCCGAACCTACCCACCCGGCGGCGAGAGCAACGGGTCAGCGGGCGAGGGCCTGCAGGGCCTCGTCGGCGTGCAGATCCATCTTGGTCTCCGAGCTGATGACCTCCTTGATGAGGCCGTCGGCGCCGATGACGAACGTGGCCCGCTTCACCGGCGTCAGCTTCCCCAGCAGGCTGCCGCGCTTCACGCCGTACGCCGTGGCGACGGCACCCCCGACGTCCGCGAGCAGCGGGTAGTCGAAGCCGTGCTTGCTCGAGAACTTCTGCTGCTTGTCGATGTTGTCGACGCTGATGCCCAGCCGCTGCGCCCCAGCGGCCTCGAACTCCGACGCGAGGTCGCGGAAGTGGCAGGCCTCCGCGGTGCACCCCGGCGTGTTCGCGGCGGGGTAGAAGAACAGCACCACCGGACCCGACTCGAGGTAGGACGAGAGCGTCCGCTCCGTGCCCGTCTCGTCGGGGAGGGTGAAGTCAGGTGCCTTGTCTCCGGCCATGAGGGCCATCAGGAAGCCTTTCGCTCGTCGATACGACGACCATGATCCGCTCTGTCCCGAGCCGGGCGATCATCGGGTGGCCGGCCTCGTTGGTTGGATGTGATCATGCCGGTGCTGTCCTGGTCCCACGTCGGTGTCTGCTGCTCCGACCTCGAGCGCTCGACAGCCTTCTACGAGCAGGTGCTCGGGTTTCAGCAGGTCTTCACGATGGAGCTCGGCGCCGAGGTGGCCGCCACCATGGAGGTCGAGGGACGCTTCCTGTCGCGGCTGCTCAAGCGCGACGACATGCGCCTCGAGCTGCTGCAGTGGCTCACCCTGGACCCGACGGGGGACGGCGAGCGTCGCGACATGCGAGCGCTCGGGCTGACGCACCTGGCGTTCCGGGTGAGCTCGGTCGAGGAGCTGTACGACGTGGTGGAGCGGGCAGGCGGCACGGCGCATCGCGCGACCCGGTCCTCGCTGGACGGTGGCGTCGAGCTGGTCTACGTCACCGATCCCGACGGCGTGCGCATCGAGCTGATGGCCGGGACGCCTGACTTCTCAGGCTGAGGCGCAGGCCTGGAGGAGCTTCGCGGCGAGCTCGGGGCGGCAGATGAGCAGGTCGGGCAGCAGCACGTCGGCCTGGTTGTAGACCAGCGGCGAGCCGTCGATGCGCGTGCAGTGCAGGCCTGCGGCCAGCGCGACCCCTACCGGGGCAGCCGAGTCCCACTCGTACTGCCCGCCGGCGTGCACGTAGGCGTCGACCTCTCCCTTGACGACGGCCAGCACCTTCGCACCTGCTGACCCCATCGGGATCAGGTCCGCGCCGATGGCCTCGGCGCACCTCTCGGCGACGGCCGGCGGCCGCGAGCGGCTCACGACGAGCCGGGGTACGCCGGGATGCGCGGGCTGCAGGCCCGGTGCCGTGGTGGTGCGGACCCCGTCCACCATGGCCACGGCCGCGATGTCCGGTGAGCCGTCGATGCACAGCGCCACGTGCACCGCGAAGTCGTCGCGGCCCTCGCCGTACTCCCTCGTCCCGTCGAGCGGGTCGATCACCCACACGCGGCTCTTGCCGAGCCGTGCGGGGTTGTCCTTCTCCTCCTCGCTGAGCATGCCGTCGTCCGGGCGAGCCTCGGCGAGGGCGCGCACGAGGAAGGCGTTGGCGACCGCGTCGCCGGCGGCGCCCAGCGGCTTGCCGGTGAGCGTGCCGTCGTGCCGCAGCGCCAGCAGCAGCTGCAGGGCGGTGTGGGCGAGCCGACCCGCCAGCTCGACATCAGACATCCCGCAGACCTCCGTCAGCAAGCTCGGCGCGCACGTGCCCCCGGAGAGAATCGAACTCCCGACGCCCTCCTTAGGACGGAGGCGCTCTATCCACTGAGCTACGGAGGCGGACCCTCAGGAAGGCTAGTCCTTCGCCTGCGCCACGCTGCTGCCAGGATGGACGGGTGACGAAGAAGCGGCGGCGAGCGGTCGGCCCGGCCGGGGCGAAGCCGTCGGCGGACGAGCCGCTTCCCGAGCGTCAGGAGCGCAGCGAGGCGGAGGAGCGCAAGAACCTGGAGCGGTACCTGGCCGAGCGCCCGCCCCACCACGAGCCGCGCTAGGAGACGAGTCTCCTAGGCGGGCTCGAGCTGCTCCACGGTGCAGAAGGCGCAGCGGGTCGCTGCGGCCGGGATCTTGGAGAGGCACTCCGGGCACTCCTTGATCGGGTCCGAGGGCTCGGGCTCGGTCTTGTAGCGGTCCATCAGCTTCTGGACGGGCAGCACCACGAAGAAGTACACGACCGCCGCGACGATCAGGAAGCTGATGATCGAATCGACGAACTGCCCGTAGGGGAACTCCGTCCCGTTCACGGAGAACGTCTTGTCGGAGAACGCGCCCTTGGCGCCGCCGATCAAGCCGATCAGCGGCGTGATGAACGCCTTGGTGAACGCCACGACGATCGCCGTGAACGCGGTGCCGATCACGACCGCGACCGCCAGGTCGACCACGTTGCCGCGCAGCAGGAACCTCTTGAAGCCGTCCACTCTGACCTCCGTGCTCGATGAGGGGGTCGAACGCCGGGATCATGTCGCTCGCGCGGGCTGCCCGCCACCCTCAGCCGACCAGCACCCCCGGGTTCAGCACGCCTGCGGGGTCCAGCGCGCGCTTGGCACCGGACAGGGCAGCGGCGAACGGATCGGGCCGCTGCCCGTCGTACCAGGGCCGGTGGTCACGGCCGACCGCGTGGTGGTGCGTGATGGTCCCGCCGGCGGCCGCGATAGCCTCGCTGGCAGCCGCCTTGATCTCGTCCCACTGGGCGATCTCGCTGCCTCGCCGGGCCGGTGCGATGACGGTGAAGTAGGGCGCGGCGCCGTCGGGGTAGGCGTGCGTGAACCGGCAGCCGACCGAGCCGGCGCCGCACACTCGGCGGAGCGCGTCCTGGGTCGCTGCGGTGACGTCGACGACGAACTGCTCGAGGCGGTCCCAGGTGATCGCGGTCTCGAAGGTCTCGACCAGGATCCCCAGCAATACCAGGCCTTCTCGCAGGTAGGGGGCGCGGACGAAGGTGGACCGCCAGGCCGCACCGGCCTCGCCGCGGCTGCCCTGCTCCACGACCTCCAGCCCCGCGTCCCGACAGAGCTCCAGGAGCGGTCCGACCTCGAGCGGTGCGTGGAGCGACTCGAGGCCCAGGACCAGCACGGCTTCACCGGTCTGCCGGGTGCCGGACAACCTGGCCTCGACGGGGTCGAGCAGGCGGCAGGCCGCCGGCTGCAGCCCGCTCTGGGTGATCGCCCGGACCGCGGCCACGCCGTGCGCCCAGCTGCCGACGGCGGTGCCGGCCCAGCGGTGCCGGGGGCGCGGCTGGGCACGCAGCCAGGTCTCGGTGATGACGCCGAGGCTGCCTTCGCTGCCGAGCAGCATCCGGTCGGGTGAGGGTCCGGCGCCCGAGCCGGGGAGGCGTCGGGACTCCCAGAGACCAGCGGGCGTCACGGCCCGTACCGACTCCACCAGGTCGTCGATGTGCGTCGGGCCGGTGGAGAAGTGCCCGGCAGCGCGGGTGGCGACCCAGCCGCCGACGGTGGAGCGCTCGAAGCTCTGCGGGTAGAACCGCAGGGTGAGCCCGTGCGGCTTGAGCGCGGCCTCGGCGGCCGGGCCGAAGGTGCCGGCTCGCAGCCGCACCGCGCGGGACAGGGTGTCGACCTCGATGAGCCCTGCGAGCCGGGACAGGTCGAGGCTGATGGCAGGTCCCAGCCCGCGCGGCTCGACGCCGGCGACGACCGAGCTGCCGCCGCCGAACGGCACGACGGCGACCGACGAGGCAGAGGCCCAGTCGAGAACATCGGCGACGTCCTGCTCCGAGGTGGGTCGCACCACCAGGTCGGGTACGTCGGTGAGCTGCCCGCGAAGGCCACCGATCAGGTCGCGGTAGGCCCGGCCGATCCCGTGCCGGGCGCGGTCTGTCGGTGCCTCGGAGCCGAGGTGCGCCAGCGACGTCGGCAGCGCGCACCGCGGGGCTCGCAGCGGCGCCAGCTCGGCGGGCACTTCCGGTGCCTGCGCGTCGATGCCGGTGGTGGCAGCCACCACCGGCGCGACCGCCTCGAGGTCCGCGGGGGTGGGCGCCTGCGACGGATCGCCCCACCCCCAGACCTCGTAGCTCATGAGGGGAGCACCGTGACGGACAGCCTGCTGGCGACGCCGGCCCCTGCGAGCCGGGCCGCGACGCCGGGCGGGGCGGCCAGCACGACGAGCGCGCCGTCGTCGTCGTCGGACACCGGAACGGCCAGCACGCGGAGGTCCCGGGCGACGGTGGTGGCCACAGCCTGCGCAGTCACCCCGGAGGGAGCGGCGAGCACGTCGACCCGGTCCCCGGCGTGCAGCAGCGCGGCGGTGGCGGGATCCGCCAGCCGTACCGGAGCCGCCACCATGCCCCTGTCCTGCACCAGTCCCGAGCCGAGCAGCCGCACGTCGGTGAGGGCCTCGCCCCGCCGTACCCGGCCTGCGACGACCCGTCCGACGACCTGGGTCAAGGAGGTCAGAACTCCTTGCGGGGCAAGGGAAGTGGGTACGGCGACGAGAGCGACGTCGGCGGCCGTGAGCTGCACCCCGGGGCCGAGCTCGTGCACCGCTGCGAGGACGCGAAGCGTCGGAGGAGGAGCTGGTGCGAGCG
>JBHEMB010000165.1:0-2868 GCA_046262855.1 Mycobacteriales bacterium
GCTACGGCAAGCCCGCGAGGAGCGCGACCCCCAGGCGGTCGAGCGGCATCGCACACGGGGTAAGATGCTGGCGCGCGAGCGGGTGGATCGCCTGATCGACGCCGCGTCGCCGTTCCTGGAATTGAACGCGCTGGCCGCCTGGGGCGAGTACGACGGCGAGGCCCCGCAGGCCGGTATGGTCACTGGGATTGGCCTGGTTGAGGGCCGCGAGGTGGCGATTGTCGCCAACGACGCCACCGTCAAGGGCGGCACCTACTACCCGGTGACCGTGAAGAAGCACCTGCGCGCGCAAGAGGTGGCGCTGCACAACAACCTGCCGTGCCTGTACCTCGTCGACAGCGGTGGCGCGTTCCTGCCGAAGCAGGACGACGTCTTCCCCGACCGCGAGCACTTCGGCCGGATCTTCTACAACCAGGCGACGATGTCGGCTCGCGGCATCCCGCAGGTCGCGGCCGTGCTCGGCTCGTGCACCGCAGGTGGCGCGTACGTGCCTGCGATGTCCGACGAGGCGGTCATCGTGCGTGACCAGGGCACGATCTTCCTGGGCGGCCCGCCGCTGGTGAAGGCCGCGACCGGCGAGGTCGTCACCGCCGAGGACCTCGGTGGCGGCCTGCTGCACAGCAAGACGAGCGGTGTCACCGACCACCTCGCCGACGACGACGAGCACGCCCTTCGGATCGTCCGGTCGATCGTGAGCACCTTCGGCCCCCGGTCCGGGACCCCGTGGACGTTGGAGCCGGCTGAACCGCCGGCGCTCGACCCTGCAGAGCTCTACGGCGTGGTGCCGTCGGAGGCTCGTACGCCGTATGACGTGCGCGAGGTCATCGGCCGGCTGGTCGACGGCAGTCGGTTCCAGGAGTTCAAGAAGGAGTACGGCGCGACGCTCGTGACCGGCTTCGCCCGGATCCACGGGCACCCGGTCGGGATCATCGCCAACAACGGAGTGCTGTTCTCCGAGAGCGCCATGAAGGGCGCGCACTTCATCGAGCTGTGCGACAAGCGCTCCGTCCCGCTGCTGTTCCTGCAGAACATCACCGGCTTCATGGTCGGCCGCGAGTACGAGGCGGGTGGCATCGCCAAGCACGGCGCGAAGATGGTGACCGCTGTCGCGTGCGCCCGGGTGCCCAAGCTGACCGTCGTGATCGGCGGCTCGTTCGGAGCAGGCAACTACTCCATGTGCGGCCGCGCCTACAGCCCGCGCTTCCTCTGGATGTGGCCCAACGCGCGGATCTCGGTGATGGGCGGCGAGCAGGCCGCCTCCGTGCTGGCGACCGTCCGGCGCGACGGCATCGAGGCCCGCGGTGACACCTGGTCCGCGGAGGACGAGGAGGGCTTCAAGGAGCCGATCCGCCAGCAGTACGAGCACCAGGGGCACCCCTACTACTCGACCGCCAGGCTCTGGGACGACGGCGTCATCGATCCCCTCGACACCCGCACCGTCGTCGGTCTTGCCCTGTCCGCCTGCGCCAACGCGCCCCTCGAGCCGGCCTCCTACGGCGTCTTCCGGATGTGATGCCCCATGCCCACGCAACGTCATCAGAACTGCCCCCGAGGCCAGGCGCGGCGGCTATGACGCAAGGGATGTTCGGGACGGTCCTGGTGGCGAACCGGGGGGAGATCGCGGTCAGGGTCATGAAGACCCTGCGGTCGATGGGGATCCGCACCGTCGCCGTCTACTCGGACGCGGACGCGGGTGCCCGGCACGTGCGGGAGGCAGACGTCGCCGTCCGGCTCGGGCCGGCGAGCGCCCGCGAGTCGTACCTGTCCATCGAGCGGGTGGTCGCGGCCTGCCGGGAGACCGGTGCCGACGCCGTCCATCCCGGATACGGCTTCCTGGCCGAGAACGCCGACTTCGCGCAGGCCCTCGCGGACAACGGCATCGTCTTCATCGGCCCACCCGTGTCGGCGGTGCAGGTGATGGGCGACAAGATCAGCGCGAAGCAGACGGTGAGCAGGGCCGGCGTGCCGGTCGTGCCCGGCCGTACCGAGCCGGCGATGTCCGACGAGGACCTCGTCGCGGCCGCTGAGGAGGTCGGCTACCCCGTCCTCGTGAAGCCCTCCGCCGGTGGTGGCGGCAAGGGCATGTTCCTCGTCGAGGCCGCCGCTGACCTGCCGGCTGCCCTGGCCTCCGCGCGCCGCACCGCCCAGAGCGCCTTCGGCGACGACACCCTGTTCCTCGAGCGGTTCGTGACGAGGCCGCGGCACATCGAGGTGCAGGTGCTCGCGGACAGCCATGGCACGACCGTCCACCTCGGGGAGCGCGAGTGCTCGCTGCAGCGCCGCCACCAGAAGGTCGTCGAGGAGGCGCCGTCGGCCCTGCTCGACGAGCAGACTCGCGCCCGCATCGGCGCCTCGGCGGTCGCGACGGCGGAGGCGGTCGGGTACCGCGGGGCGGGGACCGTCGAGTTCATCGTCAGCGCGGACCGCCCCGACGAGTTCTTCTTCATGGAGATGAACACCCGGCTGCAGGTCGAGCACCCCGTCACGGAGCTCGTTACGGGCGAGGACCTCGTCGAGCAGCAGGTCCGGATCGCGGCCGGTCTCCCCCTCGGGTTCACCCAGGACGACGTGCAGCTGCACGGGCACGCGATCGAGGTGCGGACCTACGCGGAGGAGCCGAGCCGCGGCTTCCTCCCCAGCGGTGGTCGGGTGCTGCTCCTGCACGAGCCGGCCGGCGAGTACATCCGGGTCGACAGCAGCCTGGTTGAGGGCACCGCGGTGGGCAGCACGTACGACCCGATGCTCAACAAGGTCATCGCGTGGGGGCCGGACCGGGGCACCGCGCTGAAGCGGCTCGACCACGCGCTCGGTGAGCAGGTCGTGCTCGGCGTCCCGACCAACACGGCGTTCCTTCGCACCCTGCTGCAG
>JBHEMB010000166.1:0-4579 GCA_046262855.1 Mycobacteriales bacterium
GAGGATGGGTGCTGCAGGCGTGGTAGCGCGCACCATGTGGCTTGACGTAGGACACCTTGACGTCGAGCCCGGCGCAGAGTCCCTGCAACGCGCCCACCTGGTAAAGGACGTCGCCGAGCAGCTCGTCGTAGCTCGCGTCCAGGAACCGCCGACCGAAGCCGACGAGGTCGCGGTAGGAGACCTGCGCGCCGACCGCGGTGCCACGCTCCGCGGCGAGCCCGAGCACCTCTCGCAGCCGCACCGGGTCACCGGCGTGGAAGCCGCAGGCGACATTGGCGGACGTGACCACCGAGAGCAGTGCAGCGTCGTCGGTGAGGTCCCAGGCACCGAAGCCCTCACCGAGGTCCGCGTTGAGATCGATGGTCACGCCCGCATGGTGCCAGTCCGCGCGGTGGGTGAGTACGGTCGCGGGGTGCTGCCTCTCGAGGACGTCCAGGCCGTCGCTGCATCGCACGCCCGGCTCAAGCAGACCGTCGCGCGACTCACCGACGTGAGCGCTGCCAGCGCCCTGCCCGACTGGTCGGTGGGCCACGTGCTCGCGCACCTGGCCCGCAACGCCGACAGCATCGTCTACCGGCTCGAGGCGATGTCCCGCGGTCAGCTGGTGCCGCAGTACGAGGGCGGCGCGGCGGGTCGGGCGGCGGACATCGCCCGTGGCGCCGCGCGCCCGGCCGCGGAGATCGTCGACGACCTCGTGGCTGCCTGCGATCGACTGGACGCGTTCTTCCTCGAGCTGCCCGAGCAGGTCTGGGGGACCGAGGTGCTCGCGGGTATCGGCACCAAGAAGGTCCCGGCGACCCGCCTGGCTCTTGCTCGGTGGCGTGAGGTCGAGATCCACCACGTCGATCTCGGCCTCAGCTACACGCCGGCGCAGTGGCCGGTGGCGCTGGTCGAGCGGGTACTGCCCGACGTGCTGCACGACCTGCCCACGAGGACGGATCCCGCACGCTTGCTCGCGTGGGCGACGGGTCGGGGAGCCGCGCCCGCGCTCGACTCCTGGAGCTAGCGGAGTCCGGCGAACAGGTCCGTTTCCGGCTCGCCGCCGGTCCACGCGGGGTGCTGCCTCACGAAGGCCTCCTCGCCGAAGACCTCGCTGAACACCTCCATCGGGAAGTGGATGAAGAAGATGTTCGCGGCCTGGCTGACGTGCGCCTTCAGCGCGGCCATCTTCTGCGCCGCCTGCTCCTTGCAGTCGATGACGGCGGCGACGTCCTCGTCGGGTGACCCGAACTCGGTCTCGTCGATCGGCGGCGGCTCCATGCCCGCCTTCTCCAACAGCTCGCGGAACGCGGGCAGGCCGCTCCGGCGGAACGTCGGGAAGTACAGCCTGGCCGTCGACCCGGTGGCCTCGAGGGCCGCCATCGTGATGCGGTGCGCCTGGATGTGGTCGGGGTGCCCGTAGAACCCGTAGTCGTCATAGGTGATGACCACGTCCGGCTCGTACTTCTCGATCAGCGCGATCAGTGGCTTTGCGGCCTCGTCCACGGGCGTCGACCAGAACGACCCGGGTGCGTCGTTCTGCGGCCAGCCCTCCATTCCGGAGTCATGGAAGCCCAGCGTCTCGAGGTGGCTGACCCCGAGCACGTCGCAGCTGTCGCGCAGCTCCTTCATCCGCAGCGCGACGACGGCCTCGGTGTCGTGGTCGTCGGCGTGGCCCGCTTCGCCCGCTTGGACCTCGGGGGTGTCGCCGAGCTCGCCGTTCGTGCACGTGACGAGGACGGTCCTGATGCCCTCGGCGGAGTACTTCGCAAGGATGCCTCCGGTCGTCGAGGCCTCGTCGTCCGGGTGCGCATGGACAGCCATCAGTGTCAGGGGGCGGTCGGTCATGGCACCAGTCTTTCAGCATTGTCGAACGGGCCGGATGGCCCGCGTTCCCCCGACTGGGCCGCTCAGGGGAGGCAGAAAGGCAACGTCCAGGCCCCCGTCGAGCGGCCCATGCCGGTCCCGGACGCTCAGCCCGGCCCGCGAGCTGGGGTTGCACGTTGCCGTTGTGCCGGTCTGAGAGCCGGCCGTGGGGCCTAGACGCCGGCGGCTGCGTTCGCCTCGGCCAGCGTCTGGGTCGCCTCGAGGTACTCGTTCACCCAGCGCTCGATGACGGCCGAGGTCTTCTCGACCTTCTTGAACTGGCCCACCACCTGGCCGACCGGGTTGAAGGCCACATCGATCGACTCGTTCGGGTGCCGACCGGTCGCGGCGACTGCCATCCCCGAGACCATGTACTGCAGCGGCATGCCGAGCGGCTCCGGGTTGCCGGGCTTCTCCCACGCCTCGGTCCAGTCGTTCTTGAGCATCCGGCAGGGCTTGCCCGTGAAGGAGCGGCTGCGCGTGGTGTCGCGGCTCGTGGCCTTGATGTAGGTCTCCTGCTGGACGCTGGTGTTCTCCGACTCCTCGACCATCAGCCACTGCGAGCCGGACCACGCGCCCTGGCACCCGAGGGCCAGAGCGGCCGCGATCTGCTGACCGCTGCCGATACCGCCGGCCGCCAGCACCGGCTTGGGCGCGACCTCCTTCACGACCTGCGGCCACAGGACGATGGAGCCCACCTCGCCGCAGTGGCCGCCGCCCTCGCCGCCCTGGGCGATGATGATGTCGACGCCTGCGTCGGCGTGCTTGCGGGCCTGGTACGGCGATCCGCACAGCGCAGCGACCTTGCGACCCTCGGCGTGGATCCGGTCGATCATGTCCGCGGGAGGGGTGCCCAGCGCGTTCGCGATCAGCGTCATCTTCGGGTGCCGGAGCGCCACGTCGACCTGCGGCGTGGCCGTCGCCTCGGTCCAGCCGAGCAGCTGCAGCGAGTTGTCCTCGCCAGAGTCCGGCAGCGGGACCCCGTGGTCCTTGAGCAAGCCCCGAGCGAAGTCCAGGTGACCTTGCGGGACCATCGACTGGAGCATCTTGGTGAGCTCCTCGGTCGACATCTTCGCGTCCATGCCCTCGTACTTGTTGGGGATCACGATGTCGACGCCGTAGGTGTGGTCGCCGATGTGCTCGTCGATCCAGTTCAGCTCGATCTCGAGCTGCTCCGGCGTGAAGCCGACCGCCCCCAGCACGCCGAACCCGCCGGCCTTGCTGACCGCGACGACGACGTCGCGGCAGTGCGTGAAGGCGAAGATCGGGAACTCGATGCCGAGCTCGTCGCAGAGGGCAGTGCGCATGGGTTCTCCTCGAGATGTGGCTAGAACACGTTCTACCTGTTGTGGGGGTTCCTTGCAAGAGCACGCGAAGGTGTCCGCTACTCGACAACGAAGCGCGCGTCTGCGTACAACGTTGCGACACACACCCAATAACCAGGAGGACCGCATGCCCCGCTACCTGATCGAGCGCGAGATCCCGGGCGCCGGCAAGCTCAGCGCCGAGGAGCTGCACGGCATCGCCAAGAAGTCCAACGAGGTGCTGGCGGGGATGTCCGGTCGGGCGCACTGGGTGGAGAGCTACGTGACCGACAACGCGATCACCTGCGTCTACATCGCGGACAACGAGCAGGCCGTCCGCGAGCATGCGGAGTCCGGCGGGTTCCCCGCGACGAGCATCCGCGAGATCGGCAGCGTCATCGACCCCCAGACGGGCGCCTGACCTCCTCGGTCTCGCCGGTTGCGGGGACGAGATCCCCCCAAACCGGCATGATCGGGAACCGGACTAGTCACGACGGATCATGCTGAGGGCTCCCCCTTCGTCAGAGACTGCCCTGGGAGGTTCCCAGGGGTGGCCAGAATGGACCGTTCGAACGACAGCGCGCGTGCGCACGCGCTGCTGTCGCTCGCGCTCGTCGACAAGCCGGTCCAGGACCTCCTGGACGAGGCTGTCGCGCTCGTCGGCCTGCTCGTGCCCGGCGTATCGGCCAGCTACGTGCCCGGCGACGAAGGGCAGGACGGCATCCCGGTACGCCGTGATGACGGCCACCTGCATGGCGTCCTGCGGCTCTCCGCCGTACCGACCGAGGCGGATCGTGCCTTCCTGCTGCGACTCGCTGAGGTCCTGGGCGTCGCGCTGACCCGCGAGGCCCGGATGCAGGAGCTGCAGCACAGTGAGCGCCGGATGGTCGAGGCGCAGCGGATCTCGGGGGTGGGCAGCTACGACTTCGAGATCGCCAGCAACACGAACACCTGGAGCGACCAGCTCTACCGCATCTACGGGCGCGAGCCGCAGTCGTTCATGGCCAGCTACGAGGTCTTCGTCTCGATGCTGCATCCCGACGACCGCGAGCACGTCATGGCCGTCCACCAGCGCTCGCTGGAGACGCTGCAGCCGTTCGAGATGGAGGAGCGGATCGTCTGGCCGGATGGTCAGGTGCGCACCCTCGCCAGCTGGGGCGAGGTGGTCTCGGATGCCGAGGGCAAACCGGCCCGGATGGTCGGCATCTGCTGGGACATCACCGAGCAGCGGCTCATGGAGGAGCGACTGCGGCACGGAGCCCTGCACGACGCGCTGACCGGGCTGCCGAACCGAGCGCTGATCGAGGACCGGCTCGCGCTCGCCGTCCCCGCGCTCGCCCGGCACGAGCTGCCGCTGGGTCTGCTGTTCATCGACATCGACCGGTTCACGATGGTCAACGACAGCCTCGGCCACGACGTCGGCGATGTGG
>JBHEMB010000167.1:0-3399 GCA_046262855.1 Mycobacteriales bacterium
TGCAGTAGTAGAGGACGTCGGGATAGCCGTGCGTCCTGCTGACGCGCGGGTGGGCCGCCAGCATCCGCGGGTTCTCGCCCTCGGCGCAGCAGGGGATGTAGCCCGGCTGCCAGGAGCGCCCGCCGTCGTCACTGGCGCCCAGTGCCACGGAGATCCCGGACGACCCGGACCCGTAGACCGCCCAGAACAGCCGGTCCGTTTCCGGGTCACGGTAGAGCGCGTTGTCGATGCCGGTTCCACTCGTGACGGCTTCGCTGACGTTCCCGCCGGACCGGGTCCACGTCCGTCCCTGGTCCTTCGTGACGCCCAGCACGACCGGCGCCTGGGTAAAGGCGCTCTGCTGGCCGTCACCGAGCCCGTTCTGCGCCTGGTACACGATCGTTCCGCGCGCGGTGGCGACGAGGTGCCCCTCACCGGCCTGTGTGGAAGCCGGCACTCGCAGCAAGCAGGGCCGTGGCGCGGAGCCAGGCACGACCCGCCCTGACGGGCTGAACAGGACAGCACGACGTGTGAGGTCGCAGGAGGGGCTCCGCTTCGGGCTCGAGGCCCCGGCAGCAAGTGCAGAGCTGCAGCAGAGGACCAGCGCCAAGGCCCACAGCCCCACCCGATCTGGCGGATGCATCTGTTGCCCTCCCTTTTCAACGGGTGCGTTGAAGGGTTACCCTCCGCGGCACCCCAGTCAAGGGAGGTGGCGATGCCACCGTTCGTCGAGCTCCGGCTCTGGCTCCGTGAAGGACCGCGTGGCGAGCGCGCGCTCACCGCCGCGATCGCTGCCGTCGTGCTCACGGTGTTCGTCGCCGCCCTTGTTCCTGTCGCGAGCGACACCGGAGGCGCCAGCACGCTGGCCGGCTCGGTCGCCCAGCCTGTGCAAGGGGCTTCCGCGCCTGCCGACTCCACGGGTACGTCGCCCCTGCCGGGGAGCGCTCCCGGCGTACCCGGGACGTCACCGAGGCTGGCAGGGCCAGGCGTCGTACCGCAGGGTCCTGGGACAACGGGAGCACAGCGCCCGACGCCTGCTCCGGGTGGCTCGATCAGCTCACCGGAATGCGCCACGGTGCAGGCGAGCGCCCCGGGCGTCACGCCCAAGACGGTGCTGCTGGACGTCGCGAACATCTCGCTGGCGGGTCCGGTCGGCAACTCGACCTTCGACGTGCGCCCCGACCTCGCGAAGATCGCGCAGGCGCTGGCCGACGACATCAACGAGCGCGGCGGAGTCGCGTGCGGGCGCAAGCTTGTGCTCAAGCAGTACGACGTGAACCCGCTCGACGCCAACGACAGCCAGTCAAAGTGCCTGCAGATGGCAGCGGACAAGCCCTTCCTGGTGCTCAACGTCGGTGCCTACTTGGGTCCCGCGTCGCGGCAGTGCTTCGTGAAGGCGAAGGTCCTGGAGCTGTCGGGGACGCAGGTCGACAAGGCGGAGGTCGCGTCCTCCTACCCGTACCTGTTCACGGTGACAGCTGTGGCGGAGCAGATGGTCGACGCAGCAATCTTCGGCCTGGCCAAGCGCGGCATGTTCAGTGGCTCGAAGTTTGCCAAGCTGGGGCTCTTCGAAGATGGTTGCGACCCGCCGGTGAACAAGCAGATCGCACGGGACCTGGCGAAGGTGGGCCTCAAGGCGTCGCAGATCAGCACCTACGTGCTCGAGTGCAACGTCGCGTCGCCACCGAACCAGATCGAGCAAGGGGTCCTGCAGCACAAGCTGGACAACGTGACGCATGTCTTGCTGGCCTCGTCGGAGACCAACGGCCAGAACTACGTCCGCATCGCACGAGGGCAGAACTTCGGGCCGCAGTACCTGGTGTCCGACTACGGCTCCAACACCAGTGGGGCCGGCACGCAGAACTGGGGCCCGAGCTTCGACGGCGCCATCGGGATCACGACGTCGCGCGTCGGCGAGTTCAGCTCCGGCATCCGCAACCTGGAGGAGGTCGCGTGTGACAAGGCGCTCCGCAAGCACGGCGTCAGAGGCATCGAGGCCGAGAACAAGGACACCAGCGCGCTGGCAGACTGCGACGCGTTCTGGCTGATTCGTCAGGCCATGAGCCGCGCCGGTTCCAACCCGACGCAACTCAGCTTCCTGCACGGCCTGTCGACCATGGGTTTGTTCCGTTCGGCCGGCCTCGGCGACGGCCGGTTCACGGCGGCCGGCAAGGTGACAGGCGGGGACTTCCAACGCGAGATCGTGTATCGGTCGAGCTGCGGCTGCTGGAAGATCATCGACCGAACCATGAGCCCGGTCGGCTGACGCGCAGTGAGCGCCGGCCTCATCCTGGGACTCATCACCGGGCTCACCTATGGGCTCCTGGCTGTCGGCATCGTCCTGATCTTCAAGGCGAACCGGTTCATCAACATCGCGCACGCCCAGCTCGGGACGGTGTCGGCGCTGGTGCTCGGAAAGCTGGTCCTCGAGGAGGGCTGGAGCTGGTGGCTCGCGTTCCCCGCGGTGATCGCTGTGGGCGTCCTCGTCGCCCTGGCGGTCGAGCGGCTTGTCATCCAACCGATGCTGCGACGGCGACGTCCCGCCATCTCCCTGCTGCTGGTGACCATCGGCGTGGCCCAGCTGCTGCTGGCGGTGACGTACCTGCGCGGTGTCGGCGCCAGCAACACAGCGCTCTACCGCAACGGGTACCCGGTGCCCCTCGACACCAGCATCGACGTCGGGGCCTTCGTGCTGCGCGGTCAGCACATCATGATCCTGGTCCTGGTCCCGTCCGTGGTCACCGGTCTGGCGCTGTTCCTCAAGCTCAGCGTGTGGGGAAAGAAGATCCGCGCCGCCGCGAACAACCCGGAAGCAGCCCAGCTCTGCGGCATCTCCGTACGGCGCGTGAGCGCCCTCGCCTGGGGCATCGCCGGCGGGCTGAGCGCTGTCACCGCTGTGCTCCAGGCACCCAGCCAGGGCAACTCCGGTGCCGCGGCGCTAGGACCCGGCTTGCTGCTGCGGGCCTTGGGCGCAGCCGCGCTCGGAGGCTTCACCAGCATCCCGGCGGCCCTCACGGGCGGACTGATCATCGGCGAGGCTGAGCACCTCACGCTCGCCTGGCGACACGACGCCGGCGACGCCGAGCTGGTCGTCCTGATGACGGTGATCGCGATCCTGTTCATCCGCGGCCGCGCCATCACGCAGGCCGCCGGCGCCTCGGACTCGCGACCAGATGAGCAGGGCTCCCCGCTGCGGATCCCAGCATCGCTGCGAGACCGGCCCCTGGTCCGCTACGCCCACCCGCTGCTCGCCGGCATCAGCCTGCTCACCGCAGCTCTCGTGCCTGTCATGCCCTTCTTCAACACCGAGGCCCACCGGTTCGAGCTGGTCGTGACACTGGTGATGGCCATCAGCGGCGTCGCGCTGACGATGCTCGTCGGCTGGGCGGGACAAGTCAGCCTCGGGCACTTCGCCTTGCT
>JBHEMB010000168.1:0-6910 GCA_046262855.1 Mycobacteriales bacterium
GCCCAGCGGAAGGTCGTGTCGTCGGCAGCGCGCAGGTGGTTGCCGAAGACCTGGTCGGGGAAGCTGCCGCGGCCGAACCACGAGTACAAGCCGACCTGCTGGCCGCCGTACTGCATGTCGACGATCTGGTTCCTGATGACCTCGACGTCGTGGTAGTCGACCGGCTTGTTCGGGTGGACCCTGCTGGCCGCCGGCCGCTCCACGGGATAGAAGACCGCTGCGTTGACCGGCAGCGCGGGCTGGTAGCTCGTCGCCGCCGCGTTGGTGATCGTCGGCGTGGTCACCGGCAGCGCGCCGAGCAAGGAGCCGACGAGGAGCACAGGCAGCAGCAGCGTGAGTCGCTTCATCCGCGCATCATTGACCGGTACGACGGGCAGCGCGAGGGATTCGGAGAGGATTTCGAGGCGGCGTCACCCTTGTGGGGTGAGGACCGTGGGGCCGGATGACGCAGCGAGGTGGACGCCATCTGGGCGAGCCATCGCGCCGTCGAGCCGCAGGCCGTAGGGCAGCGCCGGGATCCGCACGCTGAAGTCGAGGCCGGTGCCGAGCGGCAGCTTCATGCCGCCCGCGGTGACGCTCTGAGCCTTCACCACCACGCGGTCCCCCTTGAGACTCACCGTCGAGATCGCGGTCGCCTTGACGCCGGCGATGGTGCCGGTGACCGCGACCTTGTCGCCGCTCGGTGCCACCGTCAGGCCTGCCAGACCGCTGCGGTGCGCGAGCTCGAAGTAGGTCACGACGGCGGTGGCCCGCAACCCGTCCACGGGTACGTCGGTCGCGGTGCCCACCTTCGACAGCGGGATGCGCGCACCCGTGATCCGCACGTCGAGCCGGCTGACGGTGACGCCGTTGCGGGTGAGGTCGCGGACCTGCACGTCGGTGCGGTCGTACTTTCCGCGCAGCGCCTGGGTGAGGAACGGGAAGCCGCGGATGTCCACGTCAGGGCGGACGTCGAGCCTGCCGTCCTCCTGCATCCGGTCGGCGACGGACTTGTCGACGTAGTGAACGGTGACCCGGTCCGCGACCACGAGCAGCACGACCAGGACGAGCAGTGAGCTGAGCAGCTTCCTCACCGGACCCTCACCGGTCGAGAAGCCGGACGGCTGCCAGGACGACGGGGCCGAGCAGGGCAAGGGGCACGACCAGACTGGTTGGCCGCAGCGCCGCCACCCGTCGGGCGTCCTTCTGCGCCGGCGTGAGTTCTGCGGCGGCCAGGTCGATGAGCAGGTCGGTCGCGGCGATGGCCGCGGCTGCCGCCAGCCCGATCAGCGGTGCCTTGTCCAGATGGTCGTGCCCGGTGACGGTGGCGGCAGCGACACCCGACCCGAGGGCGAGCAGCAGTCCGGGCCAGGCACGCGTGGAGCCGACGGCAAGTGCCGGTCGGTGCACGACCCGATCGCCGATCCGACCCGTCAGCAGGGCGGCCGCTGCGGCGGCGAGCGCGACCCGCGTCGGCCAGATGCCGGCCGGCGTGCGGCCGGCCGCGGCCAGGCCGGCGGCGGCCGTCACCAGGGTGACGACGACCAGCGTGTCGGCGAGCGACTCGGTGACCCGGCTGCGCTCCCGCCGTACCAGCTGGTGCAGCAGCCCGGCGACCAGCGCGAGGCCGACGACGGCGCCCAGGTAGCGCACCCGGCCCTCGTCCGCGACGACGATGACGTCCGCGGCGGCGGCCGCAGCCACGGCGAGTCCGAAGACGCCCTTCGCGGCAGGCGCCTCGGTCACCGCGAGGAAGCCCAGCACGCACAGCACCTGGACGACGACGATGCCTCCGAGCAGCGCGTCTTCATGGACCCAGGCCAGCGCGAGCAGCGTCCCCGCCAGCAACCCGCCAGCGAGGCCCTGCCCGAGCAACGGCGGGCGCGGCGCGTGCTGCCTCGCAGGTGCCTCGCTGGTCATGCGGAGATCCTGTCAGAACGCGTTGCGGGCGAATCCGGTAAAGTGGTTCTCGACAGCGAGGCAACGGCGCCTCTCCACGGCTTTCCCGCCGACCCGGAGGTCCCGCCCGCATGGCTACGCTGCTGCTCCTCACCAATGCGATGACGCCCTCCGCCGAGGTGCTCCCCGCGCTGGGTCTGCTGGCCCACTCCGTGCGCGTCGCGCCGCTCGAGGTCAGTGCGCTGCTCGACGAGACCGGCGGCCACGCGGCCGGCGCGATCCTCGTCGACGCGCGTCGCGACCTGGTCCAGGCGCGGTCGCTGTGCCGGCTGCTGCGCACGACCGGCGTCTCGGTCCCGGTGTTCGCCGTCCTCACGGAGGGCGGACTGGTCGCCCTGACCGCTGAGTGGGGTGTCGACGACGTCCTCCTCGACACCGCGGGACCCGCCGAGGTGGACGCGCGGCTGCGGCTCGCGACGGGCCGGGTGGTCGCGCCCGAAGCGGCGGCGGCCGAGCCCGGTGTGGTGCGCGCCGGCGACCTCACGATCGACGAGGGCACCTACACGTGCCGACTCCGCGGCCGCGCCCTCGACCTGACCTTCAAGGAGTTCGAGCTCCTCAAGTACCTCGCCCAGCACCCGGGTCGTGTCTTCACCCGCGCCCAGCTGCTGCAGGAGGTGTGGGGCTACGACTACTACGGAGGCACCCGCACCGTCGACGTGCACGTACGGCGGCTGCGGGCGAAGCTCGGCGCCGAGCACGAGCAGCTCATCGGCACCGTCCGGCACGTCGGCTACAAGTTCGTGACGCAGCCGATCAGCGCGCTGCCGGAGGACGTCCCTCAGACCGCCAGCTTGTAGGGCGGCTGGCCGAGGAGCGCCTCGACCTGCTCGCTGCTGCGCAACCGGACGACCTGCAGGTGCTGCCAACGAGGCTCAGCCAGCCGCCGCTCCAGCCGCCGCCGGAAGTGGTGGTGCGTGGTCAGCGACAGGATGACCGGGTGCTTCGGAGTGGCCCAGCCGAGCCATGACTCCTGCACTCCGGGGCTGCGCTCGTAGCCGGTCCGGAGCCGCCGCCAGGTCCGCCGTACCGCTCGGACGAAGGCCACGCCGTAGGGGAGGTCGAGCCAGACCACCGCGTCCGCTCGCGCCCACACCAGGTCCATGGACTCGGGGGCGCCGAAGTCGTCGAGGACCCAGCTCGGCTGGGACGTGGCCGCATCGACATCGGCGAGGAACGACTCGCGCACCCGCCAGCCGGGGCCGTAGTACAGCTGATCGAGCTCGATGTGCGGCAACCCCCTGCGGTCGGCTAGGTTCATCGCCACGGAGGTCCTGCCCGAGCCAGGCAGACCGGTGACGAGAATTCGCGAACCAGTGAGTGACGTCATCGTCCGTGCATCGTCTCCGATGAACGCAAGGTTACGCACATCTGAACGGTCTACCTTCTGACGGTGATCTCCCTGACGGTGCGGACCCGGCTGTCCTCGGAGGAGGTGACCGAGGTGAAGGCGCTCGTGCACGCCGTCAAGCGCGCCGACGGGGTCCCGCCGCTGTCCGACCACGTACTGCTCCACCTGCCACGCGGCGGCGACGCTCACGTGCAGCACGTGCTCGCCCGGGCCGGGGACGAGCTCGTCGGGTATGTGCACCTCGACGTCACCGACCAGGTCGCCGGCCCCTCGGGCGAAGTCGCGGTGCTGCCGTCGTACCGGCGTCAAGGCATCGGCCGCAGGCTCGTCGAGAAGGCGCTGGCGCTGTCGCCCGACGGCCGGTTGCGGCTGTGGGCCCGCGGTGAGAACCCGGCGGCTGCGCGGCTCGCGTCCTCACTGGGGTTCGCGCGGACCCGGGTGCTCCGGCAGATGCGCCGCTCCCTCGCCGACCTGCCGCCCTTCGTGATGCCGATAGGGGTGTCGGTCCGGGTGTTCGAGGTGGGCTCGGACGAGGAGCCCTGGACCGCGCTCAACAACGAGGCGTTCGCTGCCCATCCGGACCAGGGATCCTGGTCGGTCGACGAGGTGCGGGTCCGCGAGAAGGAGTCGTGGTTCGACCCGGCAGGGTTCTTCCTCGCGGTGCGGGACGCTCGCCTGGTCGGGTTCCACTGGACCAAGGTCCACGGCGCGGACGGGCACGGGCACCCCGCGATCGGGGAGGTGTACGTCGTGGGGGTGGCCCCCTCCGAGCGCGGTACCGGGCTCGGCAAGGCGCTCACCCTGCTGGGGCTGGAGCACCTGGCCTCGCTCGGGCTGTCGGAGGCGCTGCTCTACGTCGACGAGTCGAACACGGCGGCCATCGGGCTCTACGAGCGGCTCGGGTTCACGACCTGGTCGAAGGACGTCAGCTGGTCCCGCTGAGGCCGCTCACTGCTCGCGTCCGCTCGAGTTGCGCGTGGCGTTGTCCAGCTGAGCGGACGCGCCGCGGTCGCTGTGGGCGCGCGCGGCGTAGCCGAGGCTCAGCACGGGGATGACGGCGACGAACGCGAAGACGACATGCAGCGCGCCCTGGTAGCCCAACCCTGTCCTGTCGACCAGCGACAGCAGCAGGCCGAGGGCCCCGCCCGCCGCCCAGCCGAGCTGCAGGAAGGTCTCCGACTTCGCGAACGCCGCGCCGGTCTGCGAGGCGCCCACGTGCGTCTGCAGCGCGGCGTCGAGGGAGTACTTCCCCAACGACGCACCGAGGCCCACTGAACCGACGGCAAGCGCCTGGAACAGGGTGCCGCCGAAGAGGGCGGCCGCGGCGGCCGCGAGCATCGGCGCCAGCAGCGCGAGGGCCGTGATGCGGGCGACCCGCGCCGCTGGCAGACGCGAGGCCAACGCCGTACCGAGCAGGCCGCCGACCACACCGGCTCCGAGGATGACGCCCGCGGACATCACGGAGGCCTTGTGCGCCTTGAAGAGGATCGCGAGCCCGAGGGTCAGCAGCCCGGTGGCCGACCGCAGCGCGATCGTCGCGGCCAGTGGCCGGCGGATGAGCAGGGAGGTGTGCCGCATCGAGAACGACGTCTTGACGCCGGACCGCGGGGACGGCCGGTCGTCGATCCGGCTCGGCAGCCGCAGCGCGGTGGCCGCGGCGGCGAGGAACAGCACCGCGCAGATCCGGAGGTCCCACTCCGTGCCGACGGCCTTCGCCACGGCGAAGCCGACCGCCGCCGCGAGGCCGGAGCTCGCGAGCGAGGCCACGTTCATCCGTGCGTTGGCGGCGACCAGGCCGAGCTCGGGCGGGCGCACCCGGATGACGGCGGCGGCGCGCGCCACCGTGTAGGCCCGCTGCAGCACGAGGATCACCAGCGCCTGCGGGTAGAGGCTCAGCGACGCCAGCGAACCCGCGAGCGTCCACGCCATCAGGCCCCGACCCGCCGCGGTGATGGCGAGCACGTTGCGGCGGCCGTGCGGGAACCGGTCCAGCAGCGGGCCCGCCACCGGGATGAGCAACGAGAACGGCAGCAGCGTGAGGATGAGGTACAGCGCGATCTTGCCGCGCGCTTCGCCCGCGCTGACCTTGAAGAAGGTCGTGTTGGCCAGCGCCACCGCCACCATGGCGTCGCCCGCTGCGCAGAGCGCATGAGTGGCGATCAGCGCCGCCAGGCCGCTGTGCCCGGCGCCGTCCGCCTCGGCAGCCGTCCGGACCCGGCGGGCGAACCGCTTCGAGACGCGCACGGCCCCCTTCGCCATGTCCGCCGCCATCTCAGCAGCCGAGGAGTCCTCCGTCACCCCCCCATCCAATCGCAGCCCCTCCCCCGATGAATGGATACCGCGATGGCGTTTTCGGGCGGCGGAAATCGGCAGTGCAGCATCCCTTGACGGGGGAAGATAGCGGCGATAACTTATCGGGGTTCAGTCAGCAGGGAAACTCGGGGGTCCACGCCATGCTCGCTCGCCTCGCACCTGTGCTGGTCGCCCGCCGCCGGCTGGTCCTGGTCCTGGCCGTCATCTTCCTCGCGCTCGCCGGCGGCTTCGGTGGGACGGTCGCCAAGGAGCTCTCCGCCGGCGGCTTCGCCGACCCGAAGCAGCAGTCCGAGATCGCCGCCGCCACGCTCGAGAAGGACTTCCACACCGGACCCTCCAACTTCCTGCTGCTCGTCACGGCGCCGGGCGGCGTCGACAAAGCGGGTACCGCGGGAGTGGCCCTCACCCGACGGCTGGCCGCGGAGAAGGGCGTCGCCGACGTCGCGTCGTACTGGACGGCGGGCAAACCCGCGACGCTCAAGAGCAAGGACGGCACTCAGGCTCTCGTGCTGGCCCGCCTGCAGGGCAGCCAGGACGACGCGGTCACCAAGGCGAAGGAGCTGGCCAAGGGCTACGACGGGAGCTACCGCGGACTGACCGTCGTCACAGGTGGCGAGTTCGCGGTCTACGCCCAGGTCGGCGACACCATCGAGAAGGACGTCATCCGGGCGGAGTCCATCGCGATACCGGTCACAGCGGTGCTGCTGATCCTGGTCTTCGGGTCCGCTGTCGCCGCGGGGCTGCCGCTGCTCATCGGCGTGCTGTCGATCCTCGGCACCTTCTTGTCCCTGCACGTGATCCACAGCTTCACCGACGTCAGCGTCTACTCGGTCAACCTCGCCACCTCGATGGGGCTGGGACTCGGCATCGACTACTCGCTGTTCATCGTCACGCGGTTCCGCGAGGAGCTGCGCAAGGGGCACACCGTGCCCGACGCGGTCCGCGAGTCGATGCGCACCGCCGGCCGCACGGTCATCTTCTCCGCGGTCACCGTCATGCTGTCCCTCGGCGCGCTGATGGTGTTCCCGCTGTTCTTCCTCAAGTCCTTCGCCTACGCCGGCATCTCCTCCGTGCTGTTCGCGCTGGTCGGTGCGCTGCTCGTGCTGCCCGCGGCGCTGGCGGCACTGGGTGAACGGGTCAACTCGCTGGACCTGCGCAAGCCGCTGCGCCGGGCACTCGGCATGCAGCCACCGCGGGTCAAGGAGCTCGACGAGGGCTTCTGGCACCGCGTCGCCGTGACCGTCATGCGGCGTCCGGTGGGAGTGGGTACGGCGGTCGTCCTGCTCCTCGTCCTGCTCGGGCTGCCGT
>JBHEMB010000169.1:0-6465 GCA_046262855.1 Mycobacteriales bacterium
ATGAGTTCCTCACCGACCGCGGGATCCGCTACACCACCTGGGACGGCTGGTACCGCCTCGACGAGCACGAGAAGGGCCTCGGCGCCGCCTGGTCCGACACCCACGGCCCCGTCCCGGGCAAGGACGGCACCCCCGGCCCCCGGCCCCGCGTCAAGGTCGTCGACAAGCACACCATGACCGCCATCAGCCGCGCCGAGTGACCGCCATCAGCCGCGCCGAGTGACCGCCATCAGCCGCGCCGAACCCTAACCCCCCGGCCGCCGCCGCAACGTCATCACAAGTGGCCCTCGGTCCCGCTCAGGCGCTATGACGCAAGGGCGCAAGGGAGCAAGGGGCGCCCGAGGCAAGGGTGCAAGGGGCCCCGTCAGGCGGTGGTGAGCAGGCCGAGGTCGGCGTCGTTGGGCAGCAGCTCGTGGTGCGGCAGCACCCGGACCGTGTAGCCGAAGGAGCCGGCCCGCTCGAGCGGCACCTCGCCCTCGTAGCGCGGGAAGCCGTCGTCCCCGACGCCGTCTTCGGACAGCGTCACCGCGACGGGTCGGTGCAGCACGTCGTGCTCGTCCACGCGCCCGTAGACCGCCTGCACGACCACGTCCCTCGGTGCCAGTCCTCCGAGGTCCACCGAGGCCCGCACGGACATCCGGGAACCGACCGCCGGGGTGTCGTCGATGCCGCCGCCCTCGACGTGCAGCACCCGCACCCGCGACCAGTGCTCGATCACCTTGGAGCGCCAGGCCGAGAGCTCCCGTGCGGGCGCAAAGGCCTGCGCCGCAAGGGATCTCGAGGCCTGCGCCGCCGGTGCGTAGAGCTGGTGCACGTAGTCGCGCACCATCCGGGACGCCAGCACCTGCGGACCGAGCGTCTGCAGGGTGTGCCGGACCATGTCGACCCACCGCTTGGGAACACCCTGCTCGTCGACGTCGTAGAAGCGGGCGCGCACCTGCTTCTCGACCAGCTCGTAGAACGCAGCCGCCTCGAGGTCGTCACGGCGCGCCGGGTCGGACACGCCGTCGGCGGTCGGGATGGCCCAGCCGTTCTCGCCGTCGTACATCTCGTCCCACCAGCCGTCGAGGATCGACAGGTTGAGACCGCCGTTCAGGGCCGCCTTCATGCCGGAGGTGCCGCATGCCTCGAGCGGGCGGAGCGGGTTGTTGAGCCAGACGTCGCAGCCCCCGTAGAGGTAGCGAGCCATCCCGATGTCGTAGTCCGGCAGGAAGACGATCCGGTGCCGCACGTCGCGCTGGTCGGCGAAGCGCACGATCTGCTGGATGAGCTCCTTGCCACCGTCGTCGGCCGGGTGCGACTTCCCGGCGATGACCAGCTGCACCGGCCGCTCCGGGTCCAGCAGGATCGTCTTCAGCCGCTCCGGGTCGCGCATCATGAGCGTCAACCGCTTGTACGACGGGACGCGGCGCGCGAAGCCGATGGTGAGCACGTCCGGGTCGAAGACCGACGACGTCCAGCCGAGCTCCGCCTCGGTGGCACCGCGCTGCAGCCACGACTCGCGCACCCGCCGCCGGACCTCGTGCACGAGCCGCTCGCGGAGCACCCGGCGGGTCTCCCACACCGACGTGTCGGCCACCTGGGAGATGCCCTCCCACCCCGAGGCCTCGGTCGTGAGCTCCGCGCCCACCTCACGCTCACCCAGCTCGAAGACCTCACGCGACACCCAGGTCGGCGCGTGCACGCCGTTGGTGACTGACGAGATCGGCACCTCGGCGGTGTCGAAGCCCGGCCACAGCTCGTTGAACATCCCACGGCTGACGACGCCGTGCAGCTTGGCGACACCGTTGCGGCGCTGCGCGAGCCGCAGCCCCATGTGGGCCATGTTGAAGACCGTCGGGTCCTCCTCCTCGCCGAGCTCGAGCACCCGGTCGAGCGGGACCCCTGGCATCGCCCCGCCGCTGAACACGGCGGCGATCAGGTCGCGGGGGAACCGGTCGATCCCGGCGGGCACGGGCGTGTGCGTCGTGAACACGGTGCCGGCCCGGACCGCCTCGAGTGCCTCGTCGGCGGACAGCCCGTCGGCCACCAGCTCCCGGATCCGCTCGATGCCGAGGAAGCCGGCGTGGCCCTCGTTGGTGTGGAACACCTCGGGGTCCGGCTCACCCGAGAGCGCGGTCCACGCACGGATCGCCCGGACCCCACCGATGCCGAGCAGCAGCTCCTGGGCCAGTCGGTGGTCGGTGCCGCCGCCGTACAGCCGGTCGGTGATGTTGCGCTCGGCGGGCGCGTTGGACTCGATGTCGCTGTCGAGCAGCAGCAGCGACACCCGGCCGACCTGCGCCTTCCAGACCTGGGCGTGCAGGGTGCGGCCCTCGGGCAGCGGTACCTGGACCTCGACGACCGCGCCCTCGGCGGTCCGCAGCAGGTGCAGCGGCAGGCCGTGCGGGTCGAGCGGCGGGTAGCGCTCCTGCTGCCAGCCCTCGGCGTTGAGCGACTGCTTGAAGTACCCGGCCCGGTAGAGCAGCCCGACCCCCAGGATCGGCACCCCCAGGTCGGAGGCGGCCTTGAGGTGGTCACCGGCGAGGATGCCGAGACCGCCCGAGTACTGCGGCAGCACCTCGGTGATGCCGAACTCCGGGGAGAAGTAGGCGATCGACGTCGGCGCGCCTTCGAGCGACTGGTACCACTTCGGTTCGGTCAGGTAGGCCTGCAGGTCGTCATGGACCGCCGCGAGCCGGCCCAGGAAGTCCTGGTCGGCCGAGAGCTCCGCCAGCCGCTCGGGGCTCACCTCGCCGAGCAACCGGATCGGGTCGTGCCCGACGGCTTCCCATGCCTCGTCGTCGATGCTGGCGAAGAGGTCCTGGCTGGGGTGGTGCCAGGACCAGCGGAGGTTCATGACGAGCTCGGCCAGCGGCGCGAGCGGCGCGGGCAGCGCAAGGCGGACGGTGAACCGGCGAAGTGCTTTCACCCGGGCGAGCCTAACTCTTACCCGCGGGTCACCAAACCTCGCGGGGCTGCTTGTGCGACGGCATCGCGGGTACGGTCGGCACGTGGTGGGACGCATCGTGATCACGGACGTCAGCCCCGCTGTGTCGTGCGGGCAGTATCCGGCCAAGGCGGTGAGCGGCGAGACGCTCGACGTCGTTGCGACCGTGTTCCGGGAGGGGCACGACGCGGTGGCGGCGAACGTCGTCCTCAAGAGGCCTGGCGGTGGGCGCTCGCCCTTCCTCCGGATGCGGAAGGGCGACAACGACCGGTGGTCGGCACCGGTCAGCTTCGACACCGAGGGCGCCTGGTCGTTCACGGTGGAGGCATGGAGCGACCCGCTGGGGACCTGGTGGCACGACGCGCCGCTCAAGGTCGACGCCGGCGTGGACGTGGAGGTCGTCCTCGAGGAGGGCGCGCGGCTCTACGAGCGCGCCACCTCCGCTGTGCCGAAGGCGAAGCAGGCGGTTCTGCTGAGCATCCCGGACGCGCTGCGGGACGCGAGCACGCCCCCGCGCGAGCGACTCGACGCCGCGCTCGTGCCGGAAGCCGTCGCGGTCCTCACCGAGCATCCCGTGCGCGAGCTGGTCACGAGCTCACCGCCGTACCAGGTCTGGGTCGACCGGAAGCAGGCGCTGTGCGCCGCCTGGTACGAGTTCTTCCCCCGCAGCGAGGGCGCGGAGGGCACGACATCCGGGACGTTCCGGACCGCGGCGAAGCGGTTGCCGGCCGTCGCCGAGATGGGTTTCGACGTCGTGTACCTGCCGCCCATCCACCCCATCGGGCGGGTCAACCGCAAGGGACCCAACAACACCCTCCAGCCCGGCCCCGATGACCCCGGCAGCCCGTGGGCCATCGGCTCCGACGAGGGCGGCCACGACGCGATCCACCCTGACCTGGGCACGTTCGAGGACTTCGAGCACTTCGTCTCGACCAGCCGGGACCTGGGCATGGAGGTCGCGCTCGACCTCGCCCTGCAGTGCGCGCCGGACCACCCGTGGGCCAAGGAGCACCCCGAGTGGTTCACGACGCGGGTCGACGGGACCATCGCCTACGCCGAGAACCCACCGAAGAAGTACCAGGACATCTACCCGCTCAACTTCGACAACGACAAGGAGGGCCTGTACGCCGAGGTCCACCGGGTCGTGAAGCTGTGGGTCGACCGCGGGGTCAAGATCTTCCGCGTCGACAACCCGCACACCAAGCCGCTCGACTTCTGGGAGTGGCTCATCGCGAAGGTCAAGAAGACCGATCCCGACGTGCTGTTCCTGGCGGAGGCGTTCACCCGGCCGGCCATGATGCACGAGCTCGGCCGGATCGGGTTCACGCAGTCCTACACCTACTTCACCTGGCGGGTCGGCAAGCAGGAGCTGACCGAGTACGTCCACGAGCTGGTCGCCGCCTCGACGTACATGAGGCCCAACTTCTTCGTGAACACCCCGGACATCCTGCACGAGTTCCTGCAGTACGGCGGTCCGCCGGCGTTCAAGATCCGGGCGGTCCTCGCGGCCCTGCTGGCTCCCACCTACGGCGTGTACGCCGGTTACGAGCTCTACGAGCACGTCGCGGTCCGGCCCGGCAGCGAGGAGTACCTCGACAGCGAGAAGTACCAGCTGCGGCCACGCGACTGGAGCCAGCCGTCGCTGGCGCCGTACCTGGCCAACCTGAACCGGTTGCGGCGAGCGCACGAGTCGCTGCAGTGGCTGCGCAACATCTCGTTCCACGACGTCGACAACGAGTTCATCATGGCGTGGAGCAAGCGGACCGGCGACGACGTGGTGCTCGTGGTCGTCAACCTCGACCCGCACGGCGTGCGGGAGGCGACCGTCCGGCTCGACCTGCCGGCGCTCGGCCTCGACTGGTCGGACCAGTTGCTCGTACGCGACGAGGTCACCGGCAACGAGTGGACGTGGGGCCAGGCCAACTACGTCCGGCTCGACCCGTTCGTCGAGCCGGCGCACGTCTTCACCGTTCGGCCGCTGCGATGACGGCTGACCCGCTCGTCAGCCCGGAAGAGTCGCGCGACCCACTGTGGTTCAAGCGCGCGGTCTTCTACGAGGTGCTGGTCCGCGGTTTCGCCGACAGCGACAACGACGGGACCGGCGACCTCCGTGGCCTGATCGGCAAGCTCGACTACCTGCAGTGGCTGGGCGTCGACTGCCTGTGGCTGCTGCCCATCTACGAGTCGCCGCTGCGCGACAACGGCTACGACATCAGCGACTTCTTCAAGGTGCTGCCGGAGTTCGGCGACCTGGGGGACTTCGTGCAGCTGGTCGAGCAGGCGCACAACAGAGGGATGCGCATCATCGCCGACCTCGTCATGAACCACAGCAGCGACCAGCACCCCTGGTTCCAGGCCAGCCGCTCCGACCCGTCCGGCCCCTACGGCGACTACTACGTCTGGTCCGACACCGATCAGCTGTACTCCGAGGCGCGGGTCATGTTCGTCGACACCGAGAAGTCCAACTGGGCTTGGGACCCGGTCCGCGAGCAGTTCTACTGGCATCGCTTCTTCAGCCACCAGCCGGACCTCAACTACGACAACCCCGCGGTCCAGACCGAGATGATCGAGGTGCTGAAGTTCTGGCTGGACCTCGGCATCGACGGCTTCCGGCTCGACGCCGTGCCCTACCTCTACGAGCGGGAGGGCACCAACGGGGAGAACCTCCCGGAGACGCACGACTTCCTCAAGCGGGTGCGCAAGGAGGTCGACGAGCTCTACCCCGACCGGGTCATGCTGTGCGAGGCCAACCAGTGGCCGCAGGACGTCGTCGAGTACTTCGGCAGCAACGGCGACGAGTGCCAGATGGCGTTCCACTTCCCCTTGATGCCGCGGCTGTTCATGGCCGTCCGCCGCGAGTCGCGGTACCCGATCACCGAGATCCTGGCGCAGACCCCCGCGATCCCGGACAACTGCCAGTGGGGCATCTTCCTCCGCAACCACGACGAGCTGACCCTCGAGATGGTGACCGACGAGGAACGCGACTACATGTACACGGAGTACGCCAAGGACCCGCGCATGAAGTCCAACATCGGCATCGCGCGACGGCTCGCCCCGCTGCTCGAGAACAGCCGTGACCAGATCGAGCTGTTCACGGGGCTGCTGCTGTCGCTGCCCGGCTCGCCGGTCCTGTACTACGGCGACGAGATCGGGATGGGCGACAACATCTACCTCGGCGACCGCGACGGGGTCAGGACGCCGATGCAGTGGAGCGCCGACCGCAACGGCGGCTTCTCCGCTGCGGACCCGCAGGCCATGTACCTGCCGCTGATCCTGGACCCCGTGTACGGCTACCAGGCGATCAACGTCGAAGCGCAGGAGCGGTACCCGTTCTCACTCCTCAACTGGATGAAACGGCTGATCGCGATGCGGAAGCAGCACCGCGTGTTCGGGCGCGGCTCGCTCGAGTTCCTGTACCCGGACAACCGCAAGGTGCTGGCGTTTCTCCGCGAGTACGAGGGCGAACGCATCCTGGTGGTGGTCAACCTGTCCCGGCGGGCCCAATACGTGGAGCTCGACCTGTCGCGGTTCCGCAA
>JBHEMB010000170.1:0-8179 GCA_046262855.1 Mycobacteriales bacterium
GCGACGACCCCACCGGCGGCGTCGCGCACCTCGAGGTCGAGGTCGTTCGCCGCCTTGATCGTCAGCGTCGTCTCGGTGGTCACCGTGTCGTACAGGCCCGACGGGACCTTCACGGTGAGCGCGTAGTGGTCGTCCGTGACCGGCACATCGGTGCTGCAGCCGCCCGAGTCGACGCCGGGGCCGGCGCTGCCGGACCAGGTGGCCGTGACCGAGCCTGTGCGCGGCATCGTCACCGTGCTGCCGGTCGGCGTGGATGCCGTCGCCACGGCGGTGAGGCTCGCGGCGGTGAGCGCGACGGCGAGCAGTGCGGAACGGCGGCGCATTGTGTGCTCCTGTGTGCTGGGGTGACCCCACGGTACCGACCTAGCGGCGTGCGCGAGACTGTTCCGCTATGTCCACCCTGGTGCTGCTCCGTCACGGCGAGAGCGACTGGAACAACAAGAACCTCTTCACCGGCTGGGTCGACTGCGACCTCACTCCCCTGGGAGAGCAGCAGGCGGTCCTGGGCGGCGCCTTGCTCGCCGAGAAGGGCGTGCTGCCGGACGTGGCGCACACCTCGCTGCTGCGCCGCGCCATCCGGACCTGCAACATCGCCCTGGACGGCTGCGAGCGCGCCTGGGTGCCCGTACGCCGGCACTGGCGGCTCAACGAGCGGCACTACGGCGCCCTGCAGGGCCTCGACAAGACGGCCACCCGGGACAAGTACGGGGACGACCAGTTCATGCTGTGGCGTCGCTCCTACTCGGTGCCGCCGCCGCCCATCGAGGCCGGCTCGGAGTTCGACAACACCTCCGACCCCCGCTACGCGCGGCTCGCTCCCGGCATCGTCCCGCTGACCGAGTGCCTCGCCAACGTCGTCGACCGCCTGCTGCCTTACTGGTACGACGAGATCGTGCCCGATCTGCGCTACGGCGGGACCGTGCTCGTCGCCGCCCACGGCAACTCGCTGCGGGCTCTCGTCAAGCACCTCGACGGACTCACGGACGATGAGGTCGTCGCCCTCAACATCCCCACCGGCCAGCCGCTGGTGTACGAGCTCGACGACGACCTGTGCCCCACGGTCCCGGGCGGCGAGTACCTCGACCCCGAGGCCGCGGCCGCCGCAGCTGCCGCCGTCGCCGCGCAGGGCTCGGTCCCCGCCGACGATGTGGGTTCCGCCGCGCCCTGACGCGGTCCCTCTCGCATCGTCCCTGCCGCGGTCGGGCCACGGCCCGCGACGATGTGGGTTCCGCCGCGCCCTGACGCGGCCCCTCTCGCATCGTCGCTCGTCCACAGGGGCGCCGGCAGCGAAGCTCAGGTGGCGCCAGGCTGTCCGGATGACCGCGCCGCAGCCGACGCCGCTCACGTGGCGGCAGATCGCTGCCCGCCAGGACGGCGTGCTCGCGCGGCCCCAGGCGCTGGCAGCGGGGATGACGCGCGGTGCGTGGGAGTGGAAGCTCGGCCGGCACTGGACGCGGATAGGGGAAGGCGTCGCCGTCACTCATTCGGGAACGCCGACGGAGTCCCAGTTGCGCTGGGCCGCGGTGCTGCACGGCGGTCAGGGCGCCGCGCTCGACGGTGACATCGCGCTCGTCGTCCGCGGCGTCAAGCGGCTGCTCGTCGTCCGGTACGACGTCTCAGTGACGCCAGGCCGGACGATCAGCCCCGTGAGGGTCGACGGCTTCTGCCTGAAGCCGCACCGGATCAAGCACCTGCAGCGCTGGCACTCGCCGGTCGACGGCCTTCCCGTGGTCCGGATCGACCTGGCCACGCTGCACGCCGCAGCCTGGGCGCCCAGCGACCGCGAGGCCGAGCGTCGGCTCACCCTCGTCGTGCAGCAGCGCAAGACCAAGCCGGCCAACCTCCGCTCGGTGCTGCTGAAGCAACCGCGGTTGCGGCGCCGGGCGCTCCTGCTCGAGGTGCTGAACGACGTCGAGCACGGTGCGCACGCCTCGAGCGAGCTCGACTTCCTGCGCTTTTGCCGTCGGCACCGGCTCCCCGAGCCGGACGAGCTCCAGGTGAAGGTGCGGACGGGAGGGGTGAAGTACCTCGACGCCCGCTACGTGAAGCAGAAGATCAGCGTCGAGGTCGACGGCGCCCACCACATGTGGGCGGAGCAGTGGGACGCCGACACCCTCCGCTCGGTGCAGCTCGCGGTGAGCACCAAGGGCACCGGTGAGCAGCTCATCCGGATCACGCAGGGCAACATGCGCCACTCCGGCGACGAGCGCGCGGGCCTGCTGCGCCAGCTGCTTCTCTGAGCCGCCCGCCCCGCGACGATGCGAGGGGAACCGTGTCAGGACGCGGCAGAACCCACATCGTCCGCGCACCCGGCATGGGCGGCGGCGGTGGCGGGGTGCAGCGGGAGGCCGGTGCGCTCCCTGCAGAGCCGCAGCAGCTCGTCGTACGCCGGCTGCCCGATCAGGGCGACCAGCTCGGGACCGTAGGAGACGACGACCGGGTCGGGGCCGACGTGCGCCTCGGGGGAGGACGTGCACCACCAGTGCAGGTCGGCGCCCCCCGGACCCCAGCCACGCCGGTCGAACTCGCCGATGGTCGTGAGCTCGATGGTGACGTCGTCCGCGCGCTGGATGTCCTCGGCGGTGCGCCGAACCAGCAGCTGCCAGCAGACGTGGGGCTTGGTCTCCAGCGGGTGCAGGCCCATCCGCAGGGCGAGCGCGTGCAGCGCGCAGCCCTCGCCGCCGGCGAAGCCGGGCCGGTTGAGGAAGAGGCAGGCCCCGTCCACGACGCGGGTCTTGCGCGCGGGGTCGCCCTCGAGCTCGTCGTCGACCGAGATGCCCTCCGCCCGGCCGACCGAGGCGTACTGCCAGTCCTGCTTCTTCAGCAGCTTGGCGAACTTCACAGTCCGCTTCTCGTCGGCCTTGTCGCTGTAGAAGGCCCCGTGCGAGCAGCAGCCGTCGCTCGCGCGGCCCTCGGTGACGCCGTGGCAGGCGGTGCCGTAGACGCAGGTCCACGACGACATCAGCCAGGTCAGGTCGGCGCGGACGGCCTTGAGAGGGTCGGCAGGGTCGGGGAACTCGATCCAGTCGCGCGCGAAGTCCGGGTCGACCTCCCGGACGCGCGGCATGCCGAGGTCGGTACGTAGCTTCACCCCCGCGAGCCTAGTGACCCCAGGGGGCCGACGGGGGCATACGCTCGCGAGCAAGATGAGCACAACCCGGGAGCCAGTCGTCGTGCCGGAGGCCCGTGTGGCCCTGGCGACGGCGAGCGTCTACCCGGAGTCGACGGCGAACGCGTTCGAGATGGCGTCCCGGCTCGGCTACGACGGGGTCGAGGTGATGGTCTGGACCGACCCCATCAGCCAGGACATCGACGCCCTCAAGCGGCTCCGCGACTATCACCAGGTCGACGTCCTGGCGATCCACGCGCCGTGCCTGGTGATCACCCAGCGGGTCTGGGGCACCGACCCGTGGGTCAAGCTGGTCAAGGCCAAGGAGGCCGCCGAGCAGCTCGGTGCGGAGACGGTGGTCGTGCACCCGCCCTTTCGCTGGCAGCGCGACTACGTCCGGCAGTTCGTGGGCGGCATCCAGCAGATGGCGAGCGAGACGGCAGTCCGCTTCGCGGTCGAGAACATGTTCCCGCTGCGGGCGAGAGGCCAGCAGGTCTCGCCGTACGGGCTGGACTGGGATCCCACCGGGGAGGACTTCCTCGACTTCACGCTCGACCTGAGCCACACCAGCGTCAGCCGGTCCGACGCGCTGGCCATGCGCCGCGACATGGGTGAGCGGCTGAGCCACGTGCACATCGCAGACGGCTCGGGGACGGCTCGCGACGAGCACCTGGTGCCGGGCCGCGGCGAGCAGCCGTGTGCGGAGCTGCTCGAGGGCCTTGCCGTCGACGGCTTCGACGGGCTCGTCGTCGTCGAGGTCAACACCCGCCGCTGCGAGGACCGGTACGAGCGGGAGGCCGACCTGGCGGAGGCCCTCGCGTTCACCCGGCTCAACCTCGCGGCGGCTGCCGACTGGGTACCGTGAAGCGTCCCGGGGACCCGCTGGCGTTCGAAGACCTCGTCGAGGACTACGACGCCGCCAGACCGGACTACCCCCAGGCCCTGTACGACGGACTGGGGCCGCTCGGGGACTGCCTCGAGCTCGGGGCAGGGACCGGGATCGCCTCAGTGGAGCTGGCCAAGCGCGGCAACCTCGTGGTGAGTGACCTGGGGCCAAGGATGCTCGCGAAGGGGCTGGCCAAGCACGGCAGACCCGCGGTTGTGTGCCGGGCTGAGGCTCTTCCCTTTGCTGACAAGGCTTTCGACACCGTCTGCGGTGCGCAGATGTGGCACTGGACCGTCGATCCCGCGGCTCTCGAGGTCGCGCGCGTGCTGAAGCCGGGGGGTCGGCTGCTGCTGTGGTGGAACGAGTCCGACGCCGCCGGTCAGCCGTGGTGGGAGGCCGAGCAGGACCGGCTCGAGGCGGGCAACGTGCTCTACGAGCGCTACTACCGCGACGTCGACTACAACGCTCAGCTGGGGCGCTACTTCGAGACCAGCGAGCCGGTCCTGATCCCGTGGTCCCGCACGATCAGCTTCGAGCTCTACGGCCGGTGGCTGCGCAGCAAGTCCTACGTGCAGAAGCTCCCCGACGTCGACGGCTTCGTCGCCGCGTGCCTCGACGACCTGCGTCAGGCGTTCCCGGACGGGCAGGTCGTCGAGCCGTTCGTCACCCGCCTCTGGAGGTTCACCCGGTGAAGGTGCTCCGCACGCCCGACTTCCAGGTGCCCGACTTCCCTTACGCCACAAGGCATGCGGACACCTCAGACGGTATCCGGATGGCCTACGTCGACGAAGGCTCCGGTCCGACGGTGCTGCTCCTGCACGGCGAGCCGAGCTGGTCCTTCCTGTGGCGCAGGTGCATCCCGGTGTTCCTCGAGAACGGCTTCCGCGTCGTCGCCCCCGACCTGATCGGCTTCGGTCGCTCCGACAAGCCGGCTGAGATCGAGGACTACTCGTACGCCGGCCACGTCGAGTGGCTGCGGTCCGTGCTGTTCGACACCCTGGACCTGCAGGACGTCACGCTGGTGTGCCAGGACTGGGGTGGCCTGCTCGGCCTGCGGCTCGTCGCGGAGAACCCTGGCCGGTTCGCCCGGGTGTGCGCGGCCAACACCGGCCTGCCCGACGGCAACCACCGGCTGCCGGAGGAGTGGTGGCGGTTCCGGGACTTCGTGGCTCGCACCGAGGACATGCCGATCGGGTTCCTGGTCAGCGGCGCCGTCGTGAACCCGATGCCGCCGGAGGTCGTGGCCGCCTACGACGCGCCGTTTCCCGACCCGTCGTACAAGCGGGGTGCCCGGGCCTTCCCCGACCTCATCCCGCAGGACCCCGACAACCCCGCGACCCCCGACAATCAGCGGGCCTGGGGGTGGCTCGAGGCGTGGGCGAAGCCGTTCCTGTGCGCGTTCTCCGACAGCGACCCGATCACCCGCGGCGGCGACCGGCCGTTCCTGTCCAGGATCCCCGGGACGATGGGCCAACCGCACACCACGATCGAGGGCGCCGGCCACTTCCTGCAGGAGGACAAGGGCGAGGAGCTCGCCCAGGTCGTCGTCGACTGGATCCGCTGGCTCCACCGCTAACCCCCTTGCGTCATCGCAGGTGGCCCCGGGTCACGCTCGCGCGCAATGACGCAAGGGGCGGGGGTGGGGGGTCCCGATAGCCTGACGGGCATGCTTCGCCAGGTCATCCTCGCCGCGTCCCGCAGCCGTCGGATGCGCACGCTCGTCGAGCATGCGCCCGTCAGCAAGCAGGTCGTGCACCGGTTCGTGCCGGGTGCCACAGTGGACGACGCGGTGAAGGCCACCCGAGAGCTGCTCGCCGGCAACCGCCTGGTCACCCTCGACCACCTCGGCGAGGACACGACCGACAAGGCCATGGCGCAGGCGACCGTGGCGGCGTACGTGACGCTGTTCAACGCCCTGGGGGAGCTGACGCAGGGCGGCAGGGCGGAGGTCAGCGTGAAGCTGTCGGCCGTGGGCCAGACGATCGATGAGGCGATGGCGCTCGACAATGCCCGCGCCATCTGCGAGACGGCGCACGACAAGGGCACGACGGTGACCCTCGACATGGAGGACCACACCACCACCGACAGCACCCTGGGCATCCTGCGCGAGCTGCGCAAGGACTTCCCGAGCACCGGCGCGGTGGTGCAGTCGTACCTGCACCGGACCGAAGCGGACTGCAAGGACCTCGCGTACGAGGGCAGCCGGGTCCGACTGTGCAAGGGTGCCTACAAGGAGCCGGCGAGCGTTGCGTTCCAGGACAAGGCGGAGGTCGACAACAGCTACGTCCGCTGCCTCGAGGTCCTCATGACCGGCGACGGCTACCCGATGGTCGCCACCCACGACCCTGCCATGATCACCGCGGCCAAGCGCCTGGCGAAGGCCAGGACCAGCGGGACCTACGAGTTCCAGATGCTCTACGGCATCCGGCCGACCGAGCAGCAGAAGCTCGCGGACGAAGGGGAGACGATGCGGGTCTACGTCCCGTACGGCGACGAGTACTACGGCTACTTCATGCGCAGGCTCGCCGAACGACCCGCCAACGTCGTCTTCTTCCTGCGGTCCCTGGCGAGCAAGAGGTGACGACCTTCGCACTGGTCGGTGTCGGCAAGCTCGGCGAGGCCCTGCTGTCCGGCATCCTGCGCAGCGGCCGGCCGAAGGAGCAGGTGATCGCCGCTGAGCGGTACGCCAGTCGCGCCCAGGAGATCGCCGAGACCTACGGCGTCGCGACCGCCGACCCCGCGGACGCCGTGGCGAAGGCCGACGTCGTGCTGCTCGCCGTGAAGCCGCAGGACATGCGCGCGGCACTGCGCGACATCGCCGCCAGCATCCGTCCCGAGACCCTGATCGTGTCCATGGCCGCCGGGATCACCCTGAAGCTGCTCGAGGAGGAGCTGCCCGAGGGCACCCACTGCATCCGGGTCATGACGAACACGCCGGTGTTCGTCGACGAGGCGATGAGCGCCATCAGCCCAGGCACGCATGCGACGGAGGAGCACCTGGCCCTCGTCGAGGAGCTGCTGTCCGGGGTGGGCCGCGTCATCCGCGTCCCGGAGCACCAGCAGGACGCGGTCACCGCCCTGTCCGGCAGCGGCCCGGCGTACTTCTTCTACCTCGTCGAGGCCATGATCGACGCCGGCATCCTGCTGGGCCTGCCCCGTGCGGTCGCGGCGGAGCTGATCGTCCAGACGGCGGTCGGCAGCGCGAAGATGCTCAAGGAGTCCCAGGAGCACCCGGTCGTCCTGCGTGAGGCGGTCATGAGCCCGGCAGGTACGACGATCAGCGCGATCCGCGTCATGGAGGACCACGGCGTGCGGGCCGCCATGCTCGCCGCGTTGGAGGCCGCCCGGAACCGGTCGCAGGAGCTCGCCGGCGGCTGATCCGCCCGGCCCTGCAGGAGTGACCTGCCGCGTGCCGAAACAAGGGGGCATGCAGCTCCGACTCGCCGCCCCGGTGGCCGTTCTCGCCCTGGTTGGCGCGACGGTGCCGGCGCTCGCGACCGCACCTGCGGCCCGGAGCCGCATCGAGTTCGCGGACGCGAACGAGGTCCGCGGCGACCTCGGTCCCGCGACAGGTGCACCGACGCAGTGGGCAGCCAGGGCGCTGCGGGCCCAGTCCGGACGGCTGGGCATCGAGGCCAGCGCCTTCCGGCTGGAGGTCGTCCGCAGCAGCCTGATCGGCACCCACGTCCGCGGCCGGCAGTACCGCGGTGACGTTCCCATCAGCGGCACCGAGGTGCTGGTCAGCGCGATCGCCGGCCGGGTCGTGCAGGTCAACGTCGAGTCGTCGGACCTGCCGGGCGCACCCGCGGAGCACCCGGTCGGCGAGCTCGTCGCGAGAGCAGCGGCCCTCGGGCACCTCGGCATCCAGACGCTCTACGTGCCCGCCAAGGTCGAGCGGGTCATGGCGGTCCGTGCCGGCCAGGTGCACGACACCTACCAGGTCACGGTCGTGGCCCGCGTGCCCGACGTGATCGCGCGGGTGGACGTCGACGCCGCGACCGGCCGGGTGCTGCAGCTGACCGCACCCGGGCTGCGGGACAGCGGCACGGCGAAGGTCTTCGACCCCAACCCGGTCGTCACCAGCCGCAACTCGAAGCTTCGTCAGCCGCTCGAGACCTACCTGGTCGACACCGACGCTCCGCTCCCGAGCGCGGCTCTGACCGCGCAGCTGAAGACGGTCCGGC
>JBHEMB010000171.1:0-5903 GCA_046262855.1 Mycobacteriales bacterium
GGCCAGGACCGTCCTCGTGGGCACGCCCAAGGAGCCCCGCGGCTGCGTCGCGGTGCTGGCAGCGGGTACCTCGGACGGGCCGGTCGCGGAGGAGGCCGCTGTCACCGCCTCGGCGTTCGGCGCGCACGTCAGCCGGGTCGACGACGTCGGCGTGGCAGGCCTGCACCGGCTGCTGCAGGCCCGCGAGCTGCTCGACACCGCCGACGTGCTGGTCGTCGTCGCGGGCATGGAGGGCGCGCTGCCGTCCGTCGTGGGCGGCCTGGTCGGGACGCCGATGGTGGCGGTGCCGACGAGCATCGGGTACGGCGCCAGCTTCCAGGGACTCGCCGCCCTGCTCGCGATGCTGAACAGCTGCGCCCCCGGAGTGACCGTCGTCAACATCGACAACGGCTTCGGGGCCGGCGTCTTCGCGGCCCGGGTCGCCCGCCGGGCGGCGCCCCGCCCATGATCCACGGAGAGTTGACTCACTTTTTGCGCCCTCAGAAGTGCGTCAAGGCCGCGTGGATCACCGGCTGGTGGCTGCCGTGATCGGGTGGCTGGACGCCTCTGCCGGGGCCTCCGGGGACATGCTGCTGGGCGCGCTCGTGGACGCGGGTGTCCCGCTGGCGGCCATCACGGACGCCGTCGATGCCCTGGGCCTGGGGATCCGCTTCGAGGTGTCGCGCGTCGAGCGCGGCGGTCTGGGCGCCACGTACGTCGACGTGCTGACCCATGACGACCAGGTCTCGAGGTCGTGGCGGGACGTTCAGCAGCTGGTCAGCGGAACGGCCTACGAGGTGTTCGCACGGCTCGCGGCCGCGGAGGGGCGCATTCACGGCGTACCCGTCGAGGACGTGCACTTCCACGAGGTGGGCGCCCACGACGCGTTGGCCGACGTCGTCGGGGCCGCCGCGGGGTTCGCGTACCTCGGGCTGTCGGCACTGCACTGCTCGACGGTGTCGCTCGGCAGCGGTACGACGCGGGGCGCTCACGGCCCGCTGCCCGTCCCCGCCCCGGCCGTGCTCGCACTGCTCGAGGGGGCTCCCGTGCAGGCTGGGCTGGCGCCGTACGAGATGACCACCCCGACCGGGGCGGCGCTGCTGGCCACGCTGGTCACCGACTGGGGGCCGCTGCCCGCGATGCGGCCCACGGCGACCGGTCACGGTGCCGGCACCCGTGACCCGCAGGAGGTCGCGAACGTCCTGCGCCTGACCGTCGGCGAGCCGCTCGAGCAGGGCACCGCCGCGGTCCTGCTCGAGGCCAACGTCGACGACCTCGACCCACGGCTGTGGCCGCACGTGCTGGACCAGCTGCTCGCGGCCGGCGCCAGCGACGCCTGGCTCACACCCATCCTCATGAAGAAGGGTCGCCTCGCCCACACCCTCTCGGTCCTGTGCAGCACGAGCGACGCAGCGCGCCTTCGCCACCAGGTCTTCCTCGAGACCAGCACCATCGGCCTGCGGCAGACCAGCGTCGACAAGCACCCGCTGGAGCGCACGGAGTCCACCGTGTACGTCGAGGGGCAGCCGATCCGGGTCAAGACGGCGTGGCTCGACGGCCGACCGGTCAACGCCAACCCCGAGTGGGCGGACGTGGCGGCGGCCGCCGCCCAGCTGGGCAGGCCGGCCAAACAGGTGCTCGAGGAGGCCCGGCGCCACTTACCCTGAGGCCATGGCCTCCTCCGTCGGCGTCAGCACCGAGGTCGGTCGGCTCCGCACGGTGCTGCTGCACCGCCCCGGGGCGGAGCTGTCCCGCCTGACGCCACGCAACAGCGCGGACCTGCTCTTCGACGGGGTCCCCTGGGTGGGGCGGGCGCAGGAGGAGCACGACGCCTTCGCCGAGGCGCTGCGCGAGCATGGCGTCGAGGTGCTCTACCTCCAGCGCCTGCTGACCGAAGTCCTCGACATCGCGGAGGCGCGGGCAGAGGTGGTGCACAGCGCCGTGGCGGCCACCCTCGTGGGGCCGTCGCTGGCTAGCACGCTGCGGTCATGGCTGCTCGACCTGCCCTCGGACGAGCTCGCGCTGCACCTGGTCGCCGGGCTGACGCACGACGAGCTGCCCAGGTCAGGCCCCGAGGGCCTGGTCGCGCGGATGGCCGGACGCGCCGACTTCGTGGTACCGCCACTGCCCAACGCGATGTTCACGCGCGACTCCTCGGTCTGGGTGGCGGACCGGGTCGCGGTGACCAGCCCGTCGATGCGGGCGCGGCAGCGGGAGGCCTCGCTGACGCGCGCCATCTACACCCACCACGCGCGGTTCAGGGGCACCGAGCTGCTCTACGGCTCGAGCCGCGACGAGGCCTGGTTCGAGGGCGGCGACGTCTTGCTGCTGGCCCCCGGCGTCGTCGCCGTCGGCGTCGGTCAGCGGACCACACCGGCAGGCGTGGAAGCCTTCGCCCTGAGAGCCTTCGCGACAGGGGTCGCCCACACGGTGCTCGCCGTTCCCATCACCCAGGAACGCGCGACCATGCACCTCGACACCATCTGCACGATGGTGGCCGCGGACGCCGTCGTGATGTTCCCCGCCGTCGCCGACTCGCTGTCGGCCTGGACGATCAGCGCCGACGCCATCAGCGGACCGGAGCCGTTCCTCGTCGCCGCCGCCAAGGCGATGGAGCTCGACGAGCTGCGCGTGGTCGACACCGGTCTCGACCCTGTGACCGCCGAGCGGGAGCAGTGGGACGACGGCAACAACACCCTCGCCATCGCGCCCGGACTGGTCGTCGCCTACGAGCGCAACGTCGTGACGAACCAGGCCCTCGAGGCGGCGGGCATCGAGGTGGTGAGGATCGCCGGGTCGGAGCTGGGCAGCGGCCGCGGCGGACCCCGGTGCATGTCCTGCCCGGTGCTGCGCGACCCGCTGGTGCCGAGGTCCTAGGACCAACAGGGGATTGAACCGTCCGCCCGGGCGCGCGAAGGTCGTGGCATGACGATCGCCCTGCGTGTGCTCACCGCCGTTGCGCTTGTCGGCGTGGCCGTCGTCCACCTGCGGATCGCGGACGGCTACACCGCGATCGGGACGCATCCGCTCGCCATCGGCGACCAGTTCTACGTGCAGGCTGCCCTGGCGTTCCTGCTCGCCGCAGCGGTCCTCGTCCGACCCGCAGCGCTGGTGTGGGCGGCCTGCGCCCTGTTCGCGATCGGCTCGCTCGCCGTGCTGGTCTACAGCCGGTACCGGCCACTGCCCGTGTACGGCTTCGCCGGTGGCTTCCAGGAGAGCTGGGAGGTCGAGGGCGCGAAGCTCGCGGCCGCCTTCGAGAGCGCGGCAGTCGTGCTGTCCCTGCTGGGTGGTGCGCTCGCGGTCGGCGGCCGGGCTAGCGCAAGGTGAGCTGCCGGTTGACCAGGCCCTGCCGGGCCCGGCGGGCCGCTGAGCTCAGGTCCGTCCCCTCCAGGGCCGTTGCCAGCCGCGTCGCCCAGGCAGCGGCCGGCTCCTCGACCTGGTCGGCCACCGTCTCGTGCGGCAGGTCCCACACCGGCACCAGCAGCCCGTGCGCCCGGAAGGACCCGACGAACCGGGTGCCCTCACCGAGTCCGAGGCCTCCGTCGACCGACATCCGGGCCAGCGCGTCGAGCAACGGCTCCTCGTCGTGCGGCAGCACCCAGCGCAGGTGCGCGCGCTCCCGCATCCGGCACCAGTAGGCACTGGTCACCGACCGGAGCCGTTGGGTCGGCACGACGGAAGCGTTCGCGCGCTCCATCGACGCGGCGACCTCGCCATCCGGGTCGTCGGCGCCCTCCACCCAGAAGTCGAAGCCGTCGTGCAGTGTCACCTCGAGCGGTGCGTCGGTGAGCAGGTCCTGCAGGCGGGCGCCCGGCCCCGGCAGGTCGGACGTCACGACGGACGAGCCCGGAGCGGCCGCCACCACCTGCTCGAGCACCGCCGCAAGGTCGCGCGAGGCGTCCCCCGAGCGGGAGGCCACCTGCAGGCCCAGGAACCGCCGGCCGTCGGCGCGCACCATGCCCGGCCAGGCCAACGGCAGGACCGTGGCAAGGGTGACGGTGGTCCCGTCCTTCAGCGTCAACGGCGCGGTCGCGGAGGGAACCACCTCCCGGAGCGCCACCCAGTCGGTCTCACCGGGCAGTCCCTCGAACGGCCGCGCGACGAACGGTGTCCGCGCCGGCTTCTCGGTCTTGTTGGCTGTGCTCTTCCTGCGGCTGCTCACAAGCCAGCCACCCTATGTGGCCTCGGCGAGGTGGCGCAGGACGCGTCTCGGGTGGTTGCTGATCACAGCGTCCACACCGAGGCCGAGGACCATCTCGATGTCCCGGGCGCTGTCCACCGTCCAGACGTGCAGCCGGTTGCCGGCGGCGTGCACCCTCTCGACGTACCCGGGATGTGCCTTCAAGACCTCGAGCGACGGACCGGCGATCCCGACCCGCGGTGGCAGCGTGCCGTCGCGGTAGCGCAGCGGCACTCGGGCCATCAGCAGCACCGTTGGGAGGGACGGCGCCATGACGTGCACCCGCCGCAGCGAGGTGGCAGCGAACGACATCACGGTCACCCGGGACGCCGACCTCGTCAGGGGGCGCGCCAGGCCGTAGCGGTCGAGCAGGTCCACCAGGCACCTCTCGACGAGCCCCCCGTACCGCGTCGGGTGCTTCGTCTCGATGTGCAGCTGCACCGGTCGCTGGCTGTCCGTGCTGTCGAGGACCAGCTGCAGCAGCCGCTCGAGGGTGAGGACGCGTGCCCCGTCGGTGTCCGGTTCCTCCCAGGACGCCTCGAGCAACGGGTCGTGGTCGCGCTGCTTCCAGCTGGCGAAGTCCAGCTCCGCGAGCTCTGCCAGCTCGAGCGTGGACACGACCCCCCGACCGTCGCTGGTGCGGTCGATCCGCCGGTCGTGCACGCAGACCAGCACGCCGTCCCGGGTCAGCCGGACGTCGCACTCCAGGGCATCAGCGCCCTCGGCCACGGCCCGCTCGTAGGCCGTGATGGTGTGCTCCGCGAGGGCTCCGCTCGAGCCCCGGTGCGCCACCACCAACGTCACCTGGGCATCGTGCCCGAAAGTTCGCTCTCAGTCGCGCTTTCGCACCAGCGGGTCCTGGCCGTTCACCACATCGTGCACGGGCTCGCCGTCCAGCACCCGCACCAGGTTGGCCTTGGCCTGCCCGACGATCCGGATGGCCGCCTCGACGGTCAAGCCCGCCATGTGCGGCGACAGCAGCAGTCCCGGCGCGGTGCGCAGCTCGCTGTCGTCAGGCAGCGGTTCGACCGAGAACGCGTCGATCGCGGCCGTGATCCGGCCCTCCGACAAGGCCGCCACGAGTGCCTTCTCGTCCACAACCTCGCCGCGGGCGCCGTTGACCAGCATCGCCCCTTGCTTCATCGCGGCCAGGAAACCGGCGTCCACGAGGCCGCGGGTCTGCTCGCCGAGGGCGATGACAAGGGCCACGACGTCGCACGTCGAGGCCAGCTCCGCGAGCGACTCGTACGGCACCGGCGCCTCGGGGTGCTCACGGCGGGACCAGTAGACGACCTGGCAGCCGACCGCCTTGTAGAGCTCAGCGGCCGTCCGGCCGACGGCGCCCATCCCGACGACCCCGACCTTCAGGCCGCGGAGCTCCCGACCACCGAGCGAGGTCTGCGGCCACTCGCCTCGCCGGACGGCCGCGTCTGCCTCCACGGTTTTCCGCAGCAGCGCGAACGTCGCCGACAGGCACCACTCCGCCACAGAGACGGCGTTGGCCCCGGCGCAGTTCGACACGGGTACGGCGGCAGCGCTGCACGCGTCGACGTCGATGCCGTCGACCCCGGCGCTGGGCTGCTGGACGAAGCAGACCCGCGGGCCGGGGTCACCGACCCTCAGCTGCGGTGTCCAGTCACCCAGCACGAGATCGACCTGCGGCAGCAGCGCATCCACGTCCTGCTGGGCGCGCGTCGGTGGGACGACGAGCTCGACCCGAGGGTCGCCGAACAGGCTCTGCAAC
>JBHEMB010000172.1:0-12461 GCA_046262855.1 Mycobacteriales bacterium
CACCACCACCAAGCCAAACACGCCATCTTCACCCTCACCCAACTCCCCGACGGCACCCTGCGCTGGACCCTGCCCACCGGCCACCACGCCGACGCACCCAACCGAGCCCTCCTCAGAGGCTGGTGAACGTGAACAGCCGCATGTCCTTGTAGGGCAAGGCATCTCGGGTCAGCACGGCAGCACCGACCGACCACTCGGCCGTGGGTGCTCCGCTGACGAACGCGGTCTCCTCCCAGCCTGCCTGCGCCCACCAGGACCGCACCGCCGGGGTCAGGTCGGGCTCGCGACGGTGCCGCGTCCAGATCACCGTCGCGCCCGCGGCGCACAACCGGGAGGCGTTGTCGACAGTGTTCTGCACATCCTCGTCGGACACGTTCCCGAACACCCCACACAGCAGCAGCACGTCCGCCCGCGGCACCTCCCGGTACGTCGACAGCTCGCCTGCGTCGCCGACCCGCGCTCCCGCCGTGGCGGCCAGCTCCGGATCCTTCTCGACGAGCACCGCGGTCACGTCCGCGGCCCGTGGGTGCTGCGCCAGCACACCACGGACGTCCCGGCCGTCGCCGGCGCACGCGCTGGTCAGGGCGATGGGGCCGGGCGGGCGGGACAGCAGGGTGTCCCTCAGCAGCGCCTGGACGATCGCCAGCCGCCGCGACAACGGCCAGGCCGGGTCGCCGTACTTCAGGTGCCAGGCCCGCCAGTCCATCAGGCGAACTCGGCGCGGATCGCCGCGCCGTGCTCATCGAGCCGCGGCTCCGCTGGTCGTGAGCCGGCATCCGGCCAGGCCGACAGCTTCACGGGATTGCCCGGGACCGGCACTCCCCCGGCATCGACCACCATCTGCCGCACCTTCGACTGTTCCGACCCCATGGCCTCCGCGACGTCGCTGATCGGACCGCAAGGCACACCCGCGGCATCGAGCACCTCGAGCCAGTGCACGGCGGTGCCCTGCTGCAGTGCCTGCTCCATCAGATCCTTGAGCTCCGCGCGGTGCTCGTGGCGCAGTGCGTTGCTGGCGAACCGCGCGTCGGTGAGCAGGCCCGGCAAGCCGAGCGCTGAGGACAGCGCCCCGAACAGCAAGTCGTTGGCCGCGCAGATCGTGATGTCTCGGTCGGAGCAGGCAAACGTGTCGAACGGCGCGATCGCGAAGTGCGCGTTGCCGATGCGCCCCGGCTCCACGCCGGTGGCGAGCCACGACAGCGCGGCGCCCTCGAGCAGGGAGACCGTGGCGTCGTACATGGCCACGTCGAGGTGCGTCCCCTGACCGCCCCGCAACGCGGCGCAGATACCGCCGAACGCGTAGAGGCCGGCCGACAGGTCCGCGACCGGCGATCCGGGCTTGACCGGCGGCCCGTCTGCGGAACCGGTGATCGCCATCAGGCCGCTCATCCCTTGGACCACGGCGTCGTACGCGGGCCGCTGGGACCAGGGGCCGGTGTGACCAAACCCACTGATCGAGCAGTACACCAGGCCGGGGTTGAGGGCTCGGCAGTCGTCGTACCCGACACCGAGGCGTGCCATCACCCCCGGTCGGAAGTTTTCGACCAGGACGTCGGCCCGGGCGACGAGCCGCCGGACCAGGTCCAGGTCACCTGGGTCCCGGAGGTCCGCGGCCAGGGACTCCTTGCCGTGGTTCACGCGCGCGAAGTACAGCGAGCGGCCGCCCGCGAAGGGCCCGTAGTGACGAGAATCATCCCCGGTGTCCGGTTTCTCCACCTTCACGACGCGGGCACCGAGGTCGGCCAGCATCATCGTGGCGAAGGGCCCAGCCAGGACGCGGGAGAAGTCGAGGACGAACAGATCCGAGAGCGGCCCGTGAACACCGTGTTGCGACACGCCGCACATCCTGCCCCGAGTGGGAACGCGAGCACGAAGTGTGGTGTTGTGGTGAACGTGACCGGAACTGTGACACCCACCGCCCCAGCCACCTTGACCAATGCCGACCGCTGCGACCGCTGCGGCGCCCAGGCCCGCGTGCGCGTCGTCCTGGCCTCCGGTGACCTGTTGTTCTGCGCCCACCACGCGAAGGCCTACGAGCCGAACCTCCGCGAGTCCGCTCTGCAGTGGGTCGACGAGACCCAGCAGGTCGACACGACGGTGACCGAGCCGTAGCCCCCCTGACCCCACGACGGCCGCTCCCACCGGGGGCGGCCGTCGTCGTTCTCAGCTGGGGGTGAACCGGGCCATCCAGCGACCGTCAACGGCGGCAGCCTGCAACGGGATGCCGAACGCCTGTGTCAGGAGCGGGCCGGTGATGACGTCCGCGATCGGTCCGGACGAGACGACCCTGCCGCGGGACAGCAGCAGCGCGTGGGTCGTCCCGACCGGGATCTCCTCCACGTGGTGGGTGACGAGGACGGTCGGCGGCGCGCCCTCGCCCGTCAGCCGGGTCAGCAGCCGCAGCAAAGCCTCGCGGGCGCCCAGGTCGAGACCCGCGGCCGGCTCGTCGAGCAGCAGCAGCTCCGGGTCGGTCATGAGGGCACGAGCCAGCAGCACCCGCTTGCGCTCGCCCTCGGAGAGCGATGCGAAGCGGCGATCCGCGAAGGCCCGTAGCCCCACGCGCGCCAGCAGGTCGGTGGCGCGGGCCACGTCGGCTAGGTCGTAGCCGGACGACCACCTCCCGACGACGCCGTACGCCGCCGTCACGACGACGTCCGCGGCCCGTTCGTGGGGTGGCACCCGGTCGACCAGCGAGGAGGTGCAGAGCCCGACATGGGTCCGGAGCTCACCGAGGTCGGCCGCGCCGAACCGCTGCCCGAGCAGCGTGACCGTGCCGCTCGAGGGCAGCAACGAGGCCCCGGCAACGGCCAGCAGCGTCGTCTTCCCGGCGCCGTTCGGCCCGAGCACCGCCCAGCGCTGGCCCTCCTCCACGACCCAGTCGATCCCTGCAAGCAAGGTCGCGCCCTCGCGCACGACGGAGACGCCGGACATCGACAGGACGCTCACCGCACCGACGCTACTCAGGCGTACGGCAGGATCGTGGGATGGCATACCGCTGCTTCGACGTCGACATCACCGATCAGGTCGCGCACGTCCGCATGAACCGGCCCGACGAGTACAACTCGATGATCGCCGAGTTCTGGACCGAGCTCCCCGCCATCGTCGACGGCATCAGCCGTGCTGCCACGGCCCGGGCGATCGTGCTGTCGAGCACCGGCAAGCACTTCTGCGCCGGCATGGACCTGGCCGTCTTCGCGGGCAGCCAGGGCGACGAGGACGCCGAGCTCGGCCGTCGCCAGGCGCGGATGCGCGGGACGGTGAAGGTCTTGCAGCACACCGCGTCCTGCCTCGAGAAGGCCCGGATGCCCGTCCTGGTTGCCGTGCAGGGCGGCTGCATCGGCGGCGCGCTCGACCTCGCCACCGCGGCCGACCTCCGGTACTGCAGCGAGGACGCGTTCTTCGTCGTCCAGGAGATCAACATCGGGATGACCGCAGACATCGGCACCCTGCAGCGTCTCGGCACGTGCGTCCCCGAGGGCGTCGCGCGGGAGCTCGCCTACACCGGTCGGCGGATGCCGGCCAGGCGGGCCTACGAGGTCGGTCTCGTCCAGGAGGTGTACGCCGATCACGCGTCGCTGGTCGCCGGCGTACTGGACACCGCGAAGGAGATCGCCGGGAAGTCACCACTGGCGATCCACGGCACCAAGGTGGCGATGAACTTCGCCCGTGACCACGGCGTCGACGAAGCGCTCGACCAGATGGCCACCTGGCAGGCCGGCATGTTCCAGCCCGCAGACATGGTCGAGTCGTTCAGCGCCAAGGCCGAGAAGCGCGACCAGGTCTACCCGGACCTGCTCCCGGAGCGTGCGACGCTCTGATCAGTGCGGCAGGTCAGCTCCGCTCGTTGCTGCGCAGCCGCTGGGTCAGGCTGATGAGGAGCTTGCGGTCCAGCGACGGGACCTGGTCGACGAGCGCCCGGAACTCGCGCGAGCCGACGAGCAGGGCGCGGACGTCGTTCTTCGCGACGACGCTGGCGTTGCGGGGAGCGCCGTCCAGCAACGCCATCTCGCCGACGTGGTCACCCGGGCCGAGCGTGGCAATGACGTGCCCGTCGATGATGACGTCGACCTCGCCCGAGAGGATCACGATGAACTCGTAGCCCGTGGTGCCCTGCTTGATGAGGTGCTCCAGGGGCGCGTAGTCCACCCACTCGGCCACTCGGTCTACCGCGGACAGCTCGTCCTTGGTCCATCCGTGGAAGAAGGGCAGGTCGGCCAGCTTGTCGTAGCTGTGCTTGCGGGCGAGCAGGCTCACGAGGGCTCTCCTCAGTTGTTGGTGCCTGGAACTGTCTCCGCGGCATGATCAGCACGTCTGTCAGATGGCCGACACCTGACTGCTGTGGCGCATCGTCACCGACATCCGTGCCCCCGACGCGCTCTTCTGGCGCGGCACCGTGTGCTCGTAGTCATGCTGCATGGCACCGCCCATGACCATGAGGTCACCCTGCCCCGGCGCGTACTCCTTCAGCGTCGGGCCGCCACCGCGACGGCGCACGAGGAACCTCCGCGACGCCCCCAGGCTGACCGTCACCACGAGCGGGTTGCGCAGCGTCTTGCGGACCGTGTCGCCGTGCCAGGCGACCGCGTCGTTGCCGTCCCGGTAGAGGTTGACCAGGCAGGAGTCGAAGGCGACGCCGTAGCGGTCGGAGACGGCGACCCGCAGCTCCTCGAGGGAGGGTGGTAAGTCGTCCTTGTACGCCGCGACCATCCTCGGCTCGAGCACCTCGCGCTCCCACATCACCCGGGTCCGCTGCTGCCAGGGTGCTTCGTGCAGCAGCTCGTCGAACAGCGCGCCGTGGTCCGGTACCCAGCCGGGCACCAGGTCGATCCACGACCTGCTGTCGAGGTGGTCGCGACGACCGCCTGCGAACGAGAGCCGGTCGTGCTCCACCGCGAACAGGCTGTCCTGCCAGCTGACGTCGAGCACCCGTCCATTCTAGAACGGGAGTTCGAAGATCGCTAGCCCCGTCCGTGCAGCAGCCGAATGGTCTTGAGCAGCAAGCCGTCCGTCCTCGCCGACCGGTCGAAGCTGGTGACCGGCATCGGGAGCGCGAACCGTTGACGGGTGATGGCCTTCGCGCGGGTGAACTCGCGCAGCCCGTCGTCGCCGTGGATGCGGCCGAAGCCGCTGTCCCCGGACCCCCCGAACGGGAGACCGGGCACCCCGGCGAAGGCCAGCACGCTGTTGACGCTGGTCATGCCCGACCGGAGCTGCCGCGCGATCTCCATGCCGCGCTTCTTCGCGAAGACTGCCCCCGCGAGGCCGTAGGCGGTGGCGTTCGTCAGCCGGATCGCCTCGTCGGCGTCCTTGACCCGGGTCACGGTGAGGGTGGGACCGAAGGTCTCCTCCGTGACCGCCTTGGAGTCCTCCGGAACGCCGGTGAGGATCGTCGGCTGCACGAGGGTCCCGTCGATCTGCCCGCCGGTAACCGCCGTACCGCCCTTGGCCAGCGCATCGGCGATGTGGTCACGGATGATGTCGACCTGGCTCGGCATCGTGATCGGGCCGTAGGAGACACCTGGCTCGAGCGCCTTGGCCTTCTTCGTGAGCGCGGCCAGGAAGTCGTCGTACACCTTCTCCGTCGCGTAGACGCGCTCGATGCCGACACAGGTCTGACCCGCGTTGCTCATGCCGCCCCACAGCGCTGCGTCCGCGGCAGCGACGACATCGGCATCGTCGTCGACGACCATCGCGTCCTTGCCGCCGCACTCCATCAGCACCGGCACCAGGTTCTCGGCGCAGGCAGCCATGACCTTCTTGCCCGTCCGCGCCGAGCCGGTGAACGCGATCTTGTCGACGCCGGCGCGGCACAACGCAGCGCCGGTGTCGCCGAGCCCGGTGATCAGCTGGAAGACGTCGTGGTCCGGGACCACCTCGCCGAACGTGTCGACGAGCCACTTGCCGATGGCCGGGGTGTACTCGCTCGGCTTGAACACGACGCAGTTGCCGGCGGCGAGGGCGTAGGCGATCGACCCCATCGGCGTGAGCACCGGGTAGTTCCACGGACCGATGACCCCGACGACGCCAAACGCCTGGTACTCAAGGGAAGCCGCCTGGTTGGCCATCATCATCCCGCTCGGGATCCGGCGCGGGCCCAGCACCCGACGGGCGTTCTTCGCAGCCCAGGCGATGTGGTCGATCGCGATGCCGGCCTCGAGCTGCGCGTCGCTGGCCGGCTTGCCGTTCTCGTGGTGCACGAGCTCGCTGAGCTCCGGCAGCCGTTGGGCGACGATCACCTTCCAGGCGTCCAGCTTCTCCTTGCGACCGCTGTACCCCAGGTCCTGCCACCAGCCGTGCGACGCGCGGGCTCGGGCAACGGCCGCCTGCACCTCCTCAGCGGTGTGCACCGGGAAGCTCGCGAGCACCTTGCCGGTCGCGGGCTCCAGCGAGTCGAAGGTCTGCTGCGTCGGGCGTTCCGGGGCGAGCGTCATCGGGCCTCCTCGGGGCGAGTGGATCAAAGGTACGCCGGGAGGCGGCGCGCAGCCGTAGGCCTCACACTGTTGGGGTGACCTCTGAGCCCGTCGTCGTGACCTCCGCTGCACGGTCGGCGAGCGAGGACCGCGAGGCGCGGATGCGCCGGTACGTCGTCACGCAGGGCGTGCGGGTGCTCTGCTTCGTGCTGGCCGTCTCGCTCCCTGTGCCGCTGTGGGCCAAGCTGCTGCTGATCCTCGGGGCCCTGGTCCTGCCGTGGATGGGGGTCGTCGCCGCGAACGGCGGACCCTCGCGCGAGCGGGTGCGCGCCAACGCCATGGTCGGCCGGCCGGAGCCGATGCCGCTGCGGCTGGACGCCGGCCGCACCATCGACCAGGAGTAGCGACCAGGAGTAGCTAGGCGCGCGTCCCCGAACGCGCCGACGTCGAGTCGTAGGCACCGAACCCGCTCAGCTGGTCGTTCTCCTCGGCGACCCGGACGCCGTACTTGTAGGACAGCATGCCGCCGATCCACCCGGACACAGCCAGCACGCCGAGCGCGACCGCGGACAGCGCGAGCTGGCCGCCGTCGACCTGGGTGTAGCTGGTGTGGTCGTCGTGCCGCCAGATGAGGTTGACGACGAACGCGGCCAGCACCAGCACGTTGAGGGTCATGTGCGTCAGGCCCATCCGGAGGGCCCTGCTACCGCGCTGCAGCCGGCTCAGGTCCATCAACCCGAACAGCGCCGCCAGCCCGGCACCGATGATGCCGATGAGGATGAGCCAGTACGACGAGTAGGCGAGCTGCTGCGACCCGTTGTCCTTGGCCTGGGTCGCGATGTCGAACACGAGGCTCGACACCCACGCACCGATCGGCACGGTCACCAGGATCGGATGGAACGGGTGGCCGTACGGACCGGCGAGGGGGGTCTGCGGAACCTTCGCGTGGTGCAAAGCCTCTTGGCTGTTGCCGACGGTCGTCATCGCTGTCCTCCTCGGGAGTCACTGCTGCCCCGAGCGTCCCCCTGGCGACATGATCGAAACGGTCCCGCTCAGGCCTTCTTGGCGGCGGCCTTCATCTCCTGCTTGTACGCACGCACCTGCAGAAGCGTCTCCTTGCTGGTGACGTCGGCGACGCTTCGCAGCGCGCCCTGCTCGCCGTACCCCCCGGCCGCTTCGCGCCAGCCCGCGGGCTGCACCTTCAGCTGCTTGCCCAGCAGCGCGAGGAAGATCTTGGCCTTCTGCTCGCCGAACCCTGGCAGCGCCTTGAGCCGCGCCAGCAGCTCGTCGCCTGTCGCGACGCCGTTCCAGACGTTCTCCGCCTTCCCGTCGTAGTGCTCCACGAGATGTCGGCACATCTCCTGCACCCGCCCGGCCATCGAACCTGGGAAGCGGTGGATCGCCGGCGGCGTGGCGAAGACCTCCGCCAGGTCCGGGCGGTCGGCGATGTCAGCCGCATCGAGCGTCCCGATCCGGCCCTGCAGGTCGAACGGACCTCGGAACGCCTTCTCCATCGGGATCTGCTGGTCCAGCAGCATGGCAAGAAGCAGGGCGAGCGGGTCGCGGCTGATCAGGGCGTCCGCCTCAGGGTCACCGCTGATGTGAAGATCAGGCATACGGCACTCTGGCATGACCCGTCATGCCTGCCAGCATCGCCCGGAGCGCGTCGAGCACGTCGTCACCGGGTGACGACGTGCCGATGCCGGAGAGCACGAAGCGGTCGCAGATGCGTCCGTCCTCGGTGGCGATCTCCACCTCGCTCGGCAGCAGCGTGAGCAGCGAGATCCGACCCAACAGCCGGCCAAGGAAGCCCAGCGCATCGGCCGCCTCGAGGCGCAGCTCGAGCCGACCGTCGTACCTGCGCTCGACCGTTGCCCAGGACAGCGCCGGCGCGGCGGCGTCGCGCGTCGGCGGCCTTCTGCTGGCCAGCGCGACGATGTCGAGGTCCGCAACCATGCCCGCGACCACCAGGTGCCCCTCCCACAGCAGGGGTGCGGAGCGCACTGCCCGGCCGGACACGACCGAGACGCCAGCCGCCGAGAGGCCACCGCAGAGGAACGCGAGCCAGTGCGGGTGGGGGAACGAGCCCAGCAGCTCGACCCGGTGCAGCCCGTCCTGCTGGACGAGCACTTCTGCTGTCGCCTGTGTGGTCACGTCACCGAACGTAGGGGCGTCATGTTGCGCTCGTGAGTCCGGACGATCACGGGCGGCTGCGCCGAGCGCTGTCCCTGCGAGAATGGAGGCATGCAACCCGATGGCGACCGCTTCTCCAGTCTGGGTCTCCGTCCGGAGCTCCTCGAGGCCCTGACGGCGCTGGGCTACGAGGAGCCCACGCCCATCCAGAGCGAGGCGATCCCGGCGCTCCTGACCGGCCAGGACCTGGTGGGTCAGGCCGCGACCGGCACGGGGAAGACTGCGGCCTTCGCGCTGCCGGTCCTCAACGCGCTGCCCGAGGGCGACCGCGGCAAGAAGCCGACCGCGCTCATCCTCGCGCCCACCCGCAAGCTCGCCATCCAGGTCGCCAACGCCATCAACAGCTACGGCCAGCGGTTGGGCGCCCGGGTCCTCGCCGTCTACGGCGGCCAGCCCATCACGCCCCAGCTGAAGGCGCTGTCCAAGGGGGTCGACGTCGTCGTCGGTACGCCGGGACGGGTGGTCGACCACCTGGAGCGCGGGTCCCTGAAGCTGGACGCGCTGCAGACGGTGGTGCTCGACGAAGCCGACGAGATGCTCGACATGGGCTTCGCCGACGAGCTCGACGCGATCCTCACGAGGGTGCCGGCGCAGCGCCAGACCGTGCTGTTCTCGGCGACCCTGCCCCCGAAGATCGCGCGGATGGCCAAGAAGCACCTCAACGACCCGGTACGGGTGCAGATCGAGCGCGAGAACGTCCTCGCCGGTGAGACCCCGAAGGTCACGCAGACCGCGCACCTGGTGTGGCGCGAGAACAAGCCCGCCTCGCTGGCGCGGGTGCTCGCCGTCGCCCAGCCCACCGCCGCGATCGTCTTCTGCCGCACCCGCGAAGAGGTCGACTCCCTGACGGAAGCCTTGAAGGGCAAGGGTCTTCGTGCCGAGGCACTGCACGGCGGCATGACCCAGGCCGAGCGCGACCGCGTCATGAACCGGCTCCGAGGCGGGACCGCGGACCTGCTGGTCGCGACCGATGTGGCGGCACGCGGTCTCGACGTCGACCACCTGACGCACGTCGTCAACTACAACGTGCCGTCGGCGCCCGAGACCTACGTCCACCGGATCGGACGAGTCGGCCGGGCCGGCCGCGAGGGGGTCGCGATCACCCTGGTCGAGAACCGCGAGCGCCGGATGATCGAGGCCATCGAGCGCTTGACCGCGACGAAGATCACGTTCGCGCCGGTGCCGACCGTCGCCGACCTGCGGGCCAGCCGGATGGTCGCCACCCGCGACGCGCTGCTCGCCGCCCTGGGCACTGATCTCGCCGACGCCCGAAAGGTCGTCAAGCAGCTGGCCAAGGAGCACGACCCGCTCGACCTGGCCGCCGCGGCGCTCTCCCTCGTGCACGCCAGCACAGAGGAGGAGGAGATCCCCGCCGTACCGGCGCGGCAGCCGCGACCGGAGCGCGACGACGTCCGCCCCGCTTCCAGGCGGCCCGATCGGGACGACACGAGGCCTGCCTCGAGGCGTCCGGAGCGCAAGGGCCCGGCCGTCGGGATGGCGAAGGTCTACATCGGCGCCGGCCGCGACGCGAAGGTCGCCCCGAAGGACCTCGTCGGCGCCATCGCCGGCGAGACGCACCTGTCCGGCAAGCAGATCGGCTCGATCGAGATCACCGCGAAGTTCTCCCTCGTCGAGGTTCCCGAGAGCGAGCTCGACACGGTCGTCAAGGCGCTGCGGGCCAGCGTCATCAAGGGCCGCAAGGTCTCCGTGCGCCCCGACCGCAACGTCTGACCCCCCGCCTTACGTCATCGCAGGTGGCCCCCACACAGGCGCGCGCCTGATGACGCAAGCGGCTGTGGGGGGTGTCAGGTGGTGGGGACGACCAGGACGGCGCAGTGCGCCTTGTGGGCCACCGTGTTCGGCACGCTGCCGAGCTTGCCTCGCAGGCCGGTCATGCCGCGGTTGCCGACGATCAGCAGGTCGGCGTTCTGCTGACGGGCGACGTCCAGCAGTGCTTTCGCGGGAGTGTCCTCGACGGCATGCGTGGTGGCCTGGACGCCGAACTGCGCTGCTTGCTCGCGGATGCCCTCGTGCAGCTGCCGCACCCACTCGCCGTCGTCGGTGGCGACCTGCGGACCCACCACCGAGGCGGAGCTGAGGACCAGGGCGGGCACCCGGGACCACGCGGTCACGACGTGCACGCTCGCGCCCGTGACCAGCGCGAGCCCGAACGCGTGCCGGACGGCAGCGGCGGCGGTGTCTGAGCCATCGGTGCCCACGACGACGGACTGATACATGGCGGCCTCCTTCGACCGCGTCCACCCTGGTCCCGGTCCGCGCCCCGAGGCTGTCGGACTCCCGACACCCTTTGCAAGACGGATGTACGGTTTGCTAACCTGCGAACGTGCCCAAGGTCTCCGACGAGCAGCTCGCCGCCCGGCGCTCGGAGATCCTGGCGGCAGCGCGGCGGGCCTTCGCCCGGCACGGCTACGAGGGCGCGACCGTCAAGGTGCTGGAGGCCGAGACCGGCCTGTCCCGAGGCGCGATCTTCCACCACTTCCGCGACAAGGACGCGCTGTTCCTCGCGCTGGCGGAGGACGACGCCGCGGCCATGACGGAGACCGTCGCCGCCCACGGACTGGTGCAGGTCATGCGCGACCTGCAGGACAAGGACGCCGGCTGGCTCGGCGTCCAGCTCGAGGTGCGCCGCCGGATCCGGACCGACCCGGTGTTCGCCGCGAAGTGGGCCGAGCACCAGTCGGCGATCACCGGCGCCACGACCGCCCGCCTGCAGCGGCAGCGGTCGGCCGGCGTCGTGCGCGAGGACGTGCCGCTGCCCATCCTCGTGGACTTCCTCCGGCTCGCCCTCGACGGGCTGGTCTCCGGCTTGGCCGCGGGCATGCCCACCGACCACCTCCCCGGCGTCCTCGACCTCGTCGAGGACGCCGTCAGGCGGCCCGAACATCAGCCCAGTGAAGACGCCGTCCGCCGCAATAGCGTGGGCGAAGACACCAACCAAGGAGCAACCAGATGAGTCTCGACAGCTTCGGCGCCAAGGGCACCCTCGAGGTCGGAGGGCAGTCCTACGACGTCTTCAGGTTGTCTGCTGTGGAGGGCGCGGCTGACCTGCCGTACTCCCTCAAGGTGCTCCTCGAGAACCTGCTCCGCACCGAGGACGGCGCCGACATCACCGCCGACCACGTGCGGGCGCTGGCCGGCTGGGACCCGAGCGCCGAGCCCGACACCGAGATCCAGTTCACCCCCGCCCGCGTCCTCATGCAGGACTTCACCGGCGTGCCCTGCGTCGTGGACCTCGCGACCATTCGCGAGGCGATGGCTGCCCTCAGCGGTGACACCAAAAAGATCAACCCGCTCGCCCCCGCCGAGATGGTCATCGACCACTCGGTGGTCGCCGACTACTTCGGTACGGCGGACGCGCTCGGTCTCAACGGGGCGCTGGAGTACGAGCGCAACCGCGAGCGCTACGAGTTCCTCAAGTGGGGCCAGACGGCCTTCACCGACTTCGCCGTCGTACCCCCGAACACCGGCATCGTGCACCAGGTCAACCTCGAGCGGCTGGCGCGCGTGGTGTTCTCTCGGCGGGACGGCGACAGGGAGATCGCGTACCCCGACACCCTGGTGGGCACCGACTCCCACACCACGATGATCAACGGCCTGGGTGTCCTGGGCTGGGGCGTCGGCGGCATCGAGGCCGAGGCAGCGATGCTCGGCCAGCCGGTGTCGATGCTCATCCCGCGGGTGGTCGGCTTCAAGCTCGAGGGCGAGCTGCCGGCCGGCGCGACGGCCACCGACCTGTGCCTGACGGTCACGGAGCTGCTGCGCAAGCAGGGCGTCGTCGGCAAGTTCGTCGAGTTCTACGGACCGGGCGTCGCCAACGTGCCGCTCGCCGACCGCGCC
>JBHEMB010000173.1:0-9203 GCA_046262855.1 Mycobacteriales bacterium
CGTTGCCCCACTGCCACACGCTGCCGGCGTCGTCGAGGACGACGGTCGACTGCCCGAAGGCGGACGTCTTGACCGCCTTGGGCTGGCCGCTGCCGCCGAAGCCCAGGGCTCGCGTCGGCACCGTGAGGATGCCGCCGGAGGAGCCGGTGCCACCTTGGCCGGAGGAGTTGTCGCCGATTCCCCAGACGGCGCCGTTGTGGTCGACCCAGCTCGCAAAGCTCTTGCCTGCGCCGATGCTGACCGCGTCCTTCAGCGCGCCCCCGGCACCGGCCGGGAGCGCGGTCGCGCCGAGCGTCGTCGTCGACGAGGACGCCGGGTCGGTCTGCTTCTTGTCGTTGGCACCGAAGGCCAGGCCGTTCCCGGACCGCTGCGTGTCGGTGGCGAGCACGGGTGCCGCCTGCGCCGGGCTGGCGCCTACGCCGATGACAGTCGTGACAAGTGCAGAGACAACCGCGGTGGCAAGGATGCGTCGGCGCAACATGGATCGATCTCCCCCTGCAGGCACGGTTTGCCCCATCCGGCCCGGCGAGTCCATCCCGAAACTGGCAAGGCCGTCTGTCGCATGTCCGACAGATAGCCGGGCGGTCGTGCCTGCACCATCGCTGGCATGGCCCCCGACCCCTATCTGCCGTACGTCTCCCGCGTGCCGCTGTCCTGGGCCGAGACCACCGGGCCGGCGGCGCACTGGCTCGAGGGGACGCTGCTGTTCGTCGACGTCGCCGGGTTCACCGCGCTGTCGGAGCGGCTGAGCGTGCGCGGGAAGGCAGGCGCCGAAGAGCTCACCGACCTGCTCGACGGCACGTTCGCCCGGCTGCTCGCGGCGGCCTACGAGGACGGCGGGTCCTTGCTCTCCTTCGGGGGCGACGCCCTGCTGCTGTTCTTCCACGGACCCGGGCACCCCCGCCGCGCCGCCCACGCCGCCGGCGTCATCCGCCGCAAGCCGGCCGAGATCGGCGCATTGGACAGCTCAGTGGGGCCGGTCCGGCTGAAGCTGTCGATGGGCGCCCACAGCGGACAGTTCGTGTTCCTGGTAGCAGGCACCGACTCCCGGGTCGTCCTGGTCCTCGGACCGGACGCCACCACGACGGTACGACTGGAGCAGCAAGCCGTTGCCGGGCAGGTGCGGATCGGTCCGGCGCTCGCCGCCGCCGTACCCGAGAGCACGGACGGGACGTTCCTGCTGCGGACACCCCGGCCTACGGTCACCGGTGATCCGCTGCCGCCGGGTCAGCCGGTCACCCCTCCGGAGCGCTACCTGTCGCCGGCCCTGCGCGAGCACATCGCGGGCCGGCCCACCAGCGAGCACCGGCGCATCGCGGTCGGCTTCCTGCAGCTGCGCGGCACCGACGCGCTGCTGGCCGACGACACCACCAAGGCCATCGAGGCCATCGACGAGGTCGTCGTCACGGCGCAGCGGGCGGCCGCCGAGTACGGCGTCTGCCTGCTCGGGTCGGACGTCGACGCCGACGGCGCCAAGCTGATCCTCGTCGGCGGGGCACCCCGGGCGACGGAGCAGGAGGAGGAACGGCTGCTGCGGGCCTGCCGGACCGTCCTGGAGCTGGACACCCCGCTGACGCTGCGGGCCGGCGTCACCGCGGGCCATGCGTTCGTCGGCGACGTGGGGCCCTCCTACCGTCGCGCCTTCACCGTGATGGGCGACCGCGTCAACCTGGCTGCCCGGCTGATGGCTTCGGCCGAGCCCGGCCAGCTGCGGACCCTGCCCAAGGTGCTCGAGGCGAGCGCCACCCGGTTCGTCACGACACCTCTGGAACCCTTGCGACTCAAGGGAATCGCGGAACCGGTCGCGGCCGTTGCGGTCGGACCGCCGGTGGGCCAGGTAGCCGCCAGAGGTGACGTCGAGCTGCTCGGCCGCGAGGCGGAGCTCGACGTGCTTCGCACCGCCGTCAGCTCGGCGCAGCAAGGGGCAGGACGCATCGTCGAGATCGTCGGCGAACCGGGCTGCGGCAAGTCCGCTCTGCTCGCGGCCGTCCTCGACGAGGTGAGCTGCCCGACGCTGCGGGTCGCCGCGGCACCGTATGAGTCGCAGACGCCGTTCGGGCTGGTGCGGCGGGTGCTGCGTCACCTGCTCGGCGTGGACGCGGAGGCGCCGGCCGCCGAAGTCGGACGCCGTGCCGGAGAGCTCCTGCAGCACCTCACCGCCATGGACCTCGCGCTGGTGCTCGTCGCCGCCGATGCCGAGCTCGACGGTGACGGGCCGGCGGCGGGTCCGGTCGTCACGGATGACCTCTTCATGCAGCGGCTGTCCCGCGCGGTGGTGCGTGCGCTCGAGGTGCTCGTCCCGGGACCCGCCCTGCTCGCCGTCGAGGACCTGCAGTCAGCGGACCAGCAGAGCCTGCAGCTCCTCAAGAGCGTGGCTGACCGGCTCGCGGACCACCCCTGGGTGCTGGCCGTCAGCAGGCGCCCAGGGGGCCCCGTCCCGACACTGGGCCGGGGGGAGGTCATCGAGCTGCGCCCGCTGGCGGAGGAGGCTGCCACCGACCTGGTGCACGCCCTCACCGAGGACGCGCCGCTGGCCCCGCACCGGGTCGCCGCTCTCGTCGCCCGCAGCGGCGGCAACCCGCTGTTCCTCACGGAGCTGGTCCGCACCAGCCGGGACGCCGACGACCTGCCTGACACCGTCGAGGGCGTCGTCAACGCCCGGCTGGACGCGCTTCCCAGCTACCTGCGGCAGATGCTGCGCCAGGCGGCCGTCCTGGGTCCGCGGTTCGACCTCGACCTGCTCGCCGAGGTCGCCGGGTTCGTCCCGGACAAGGAGGAGTGGCGGCTGCTCGACGGCCTGCTGCAGCGGCAGGGCTCCCGCGCCATCTTCACCAGCGAGATGTTCCGGGACGTCGCCTACGCCGCCTTGCTGTTCCGCGACCGGCGCGAGCTGCACCGCACTGCCGAAAAGGCCCTGGCAGCACGGGGTTCCACGGACGTCGAGCTGCTCGCCCTGCACGCGGCGGAGGCCGGCGACGACGAGCTGACCTGGCGCTACGGGATGGAGGCCGGGCGACGGGCGCGAGCGCGCGGGGCGCATGCCCAGGCCGTCGTCGCGTTCCGGCGTGCCCTGATCGCGCACAGCCGCGGTCAGCTCGGGCCGCCGAGCGAGACCTGGGAGACGCATGCCCTGCTGGGCGAGGCGCTGGTCCGCGCAGGCTCGGCAGCCGAGGCGCTCCCGGCGTACCGGAGGGCACGGGCGCTGTGCCCGCGCGGTCCGCTCGGTGACCCCAAGCTGTGCCATGCCGAGGCACTCGCCCGGATCGAGCTGGGCCAGCACGGTGCCGCGCGCAACTGGTTGACCCGCGGGCTGAAGGCGGTGGTTCCTGGGCGCGACGACGCGACGCGGCTGGAGCTGCTGGAGTCGCAGGCGGGCGTCCAGTATCGGCAGGGCAAGTACCCAGGAGCGCTGCGCACCCTGTCGCAGATCCTCGAGGAGACGGTCGGCACCGAGCACCGGCGCAGCCACGCGCACGCCTACGACCTCACCCACCTGGTGCATACGACCACCGGCGACCCGCGCCGGGCCCAGTTCCGGACGGAGGCACTGCGGATCTACGAGGAGCTGCAGGACGTGCAGGGACTGGCCAAGGTGCTCAACAACCTGGGCAACGACGCCTACTACGAGGGTCGCTGGGACGAGGCCATCGAGCTGCTCGAGCGCAGCCGGCAGTGCGAGGAGGCCGACGCCAACGACGTGGGGGCCGCGATCTCCGATGCGAACATCTCCGAGATGCTCCTCGACCAGGGCCAGTACGACGATGCGCACCGCCGTCTCACCCGGGCGCTGCGCACGTTCGTCGCCGACGACTTCCGGGTCGGCTGCGCCGAGGTGCTCAACCACCTCGGCCGGCTGGAGCTGCGCCGCTCGAACTACGACCGGGCGGCTCAGCACCTCGCCGCTGCGCGCGAGGCCGTCGTCGCCACCGGGGCGGACAGCATGCTGCCGGACGTCCTCGTGCGCGAGGCGGAGCTCGCCGTCCTCAGCGGCCGCACCGACGAAGGCGCCCAGCTGCTCGACGAGCTCGAGCAGCATCCCGGCGTCCGCGCGGAGATGGCCGTGATCTGCCGCTGGCTGCGGGCCGCCATCGCCGCCAGGAACGGGCGTGACGAGGTGGCCGCGGGACTGCTGCGGGAGGCCATCGCCCGAAGTGACGGCAGCACGCCGCTCAGCGATGCCCTCGTCCGGCACTCCCTTGCCGTCGTCCTCCCGCGCCGGTCGGACCCCGAGGCGGAGACGCACCGGCACGCCGCCCTCGACGCGTTGCGGCGGCTCGGCGTGCAGCAGTTCCGCGACCCGCTGGCCGGCGACGACCTCATCGTCGTCGCCCTGCCGCCCGCCGTGCTCGACCTCACGCAGCGCCGCGGCGAGCCGACGGCAGCCGCCGTCTAACCTCACCGGCATGCCGGTCGCTGTCGTCACCGGCGCCTCCTCCGGGATCGGCGCCGCCACCGCCGTACGCCTCGCCGCCGAGGGCTGGGAGGTAGTCGGCGCAGCCCGGCGGCTCGACCGGCTCGGGCAGCTGAAGGGCGTACGACCGCAGGCCCTCGACGTCACCGACCCGCGATCGGTCGAGCAGCTCGTCGACGCGGTGCCGCACTGCGACCTGCTCGTGGCCAACGCCGGCGGAGCCTTCGACCTCGACCGGCTCGCCGACGCCGATGCCGGCAGCTGGGCGCGGATGTACGACGTGAACGTCCTCGGGCTCGTCCGCACGGTGCAGGCCCTGCTGCCGGCGCTGCGACAGGCCCGCGGCCACGTCGTCATGACCGGCTCGACGGCCGGGCGCTGGGTCTACGAGGGCGGCGGCGGCTACGTCGCCGCCAAGCACGCCGTGGCCGCGCTGCGCGAGACGCTGCGACTGGAGGAGGACGCGATCCGGGTCAGCGAGGTCGCCCCCGGGATGGTGCAGACCGAGGAGTTCAGCGTCGTCCGCTTCGGCGGCGACCAGGCCCGAGCCGCCGCGGTCTACGAGGGCGTCGAGGCGCTCACCGCCTCGGACGTCGCGGACGCGATCGTCTGGGTCGCGACCCGGCCCCCACACGTCAACATCGACCTCCTGCAGCTCACCCCGCAGCAGCAGCACGCGTCCCACAAGGTAGTGCGCCGTAGCTAGGGAGAAGCGGTACGCCGCCGGGCGCGCCCGGGCGCTCGGCCTGCCGACCCGGGGCACGACCAACCCCAACCGGCTGCGCCGGATCGACCGGCACCTGGTGGAGGTGCACCGCCGGCTGCTGCTGGAGGCGGCCGACCCGCTGGTCGTCGACCTCGGCTACGGTGCCACGCCGATCACCGCCGTCGAGCTGCACGCCCGGGTCCGTGCGGTGCGGCCGGACGCCCAGGTGGTGGGCATCGAGATCGACCAGGCTCGCGTCGACGCCGCCGCGCACGCGGTCGCGGACGGCTTGTCCTTCGTGCGCGGCGGCTTCGAGCTCGCAGGCCTGCGGCCGCTGGTGATTCGCGCGTTCAACGTGCTTCGCCAGTACGACGAGCAGGCGGCCGCGCACGCCTGGCTCACAATGCTGGATCGCCTGCAGCACAAGGGAATCCTGCTCGAGGGGACGTGCGACGAGGTCGGCCGCCGCGCGGCGTGGGTGACGCTGTCCGCGGCCGGCCCGCAGACCCTCACGCTGGCCTGCGCCGTCGACCACCTGGACCGCCCGTCGTCGCTGGCCGAACGGCTGCCGAAGGCCCTCATCCATCACAACGTGCCGGGGACGCGAGTGCACGCGCTGCTGACCGAGCTGGACCGGGCGTGGGCGGTCGCCGCGCCGCTGGGGACGTTCGGCAACCGGCAGCGCTGGGCCGCGATGCTGGCCGGTCTGGAGTGGGAGCAGGTCGGCCGCCGCCGGGACGGCGAGCTCACGGTCCCGTGGCCGACCGTCGACCCCGGATGATGTCCCCGGGCTCCTACGCCTTTTGCTCGCGAACTCGAGGGCAAACGCCCCTTGCTCGCGAACGCGAGGGCAAACGCCCCTTGCTCGCGAACTCGAGGGCAAACGCCCCTTGCTCGCGAACTCGAGGGCAAAAGTCGTAGGGGCGGTGAGGACACATGCCTCCCCGGCAGCAGGGAGACTGACGGCCATGGGTCATGACCTGGTGCTGCTGCTGATCGCCGCCGGCCTCGGCGGGGCGATCGGGCTCGAGCGGGAGTTCGGCGCACAGCCCGCCGGGTTCCGCACGCACGTGCTGGTCGCCCTCGGTGCCGCCCTGTTCACGGTCGCCGGCGTCGAGGCCGCCGGCGCGGACCCGACGCGGGTGGCGGCGCAGGTCGTCACCGGCATCGGCTTCCTGGGCGCGGGCGCGATCCTCCGGGACAGCGGCAACGTCAAGGGCCTCACCACGGCCGCGTCACTGTTCGTCACCGCGGCGGTCGGGGTGGCGTGCGGGCTGGACGTGCCGGAGCTGGCCGCGTTCACGGTCGCGCTGGGTCTCGTCGTCCTCACAGTGCTCAAGCAGCTCGAGCGTGAGTACTTTCCCCGCCGTCGCGGTCATCCCGTCGTCCTGGAGATCACTGACACCGCGGACGTCGCCGAGGTCGTCGGTCACGCGCGCGTCGTCCTCGGGTGCGACGCGAGGGTCCGCCGGGTCGACCGGGCCACGGCCGACCGGACGGTGGTGACGCTGTCGTCGCCGCTCCGCAAGGACTACGACCTGCTCGACCTGGCCACCCAGCTGCGCGCCCTCGAGGGCGTGGTGGGCGTCGAGCTGGGCGCGTAGCGTCCGGCTCCTAGGGTGGGGACGTGAACGCTGACGACATCACAGTCAACAACGGCAAGCGCGACCTGAGCCTCACCGAGCTCGCGCGGATGCAGCCCGGCATGGACCGGCTGATGGCCGAGGTCGGGCCGCGGCTGCACCGCTGCTACCACGCGGCGAAAGCCGGGAACTGGCCGCTGGCGGCGTACTTCAGCAAGTCGGCGGTCAAGCAGCTCACCCTGAGTGCGCAGTCCCGCCCGAAGTACGAGCCGGAGATGACCGCGTACCTGCGCGAGGACTACGCGCCGGTGACTGCCGCCATCAAGGCGAAGGACCTGGTGGCGTTCGAGAGCGCGTGGACGCGCATGGTCGACAGGGCCAACGTGCTGCACGGCTTCTTCGGCAAGCCCTTCATCGGCTGGAAGACGCCGGAGCACCCGCCGGAGGACCTGGACCTCACTGCCGGCATGTGACGCGCCGAAGGCTAGAGCGAGAGCAGCAGCGCGAGCTCGGCGTCGAGGTCGACGGCCTGCTCCTCGGAGCCGGTTGGGACCGCGAGGTAGGTCTGCTGGAGGAAGCCGACGAGCTCGTCCCGGTCGATCTCGAACAGCGCCGAGCCGGAGGGCGATGCCATCGCGAGGCTCACGACCCGCTCGGTGCCGTGAAGCCCGGGCCAGACGCGCACGTCGCCGTCGCCCACCGCGCCGGCGACGCCGTCCGTGAGCAGCTGGCGGGCGAACATCCACTCGACGATGCCGTCGCCCTCGCCCCCGGTCTGGAAGGCGACGCGGACGGCCCACGGGTCCACGGCGTCGTAGCGCAGGTTGGCCATCACAGGGAGCGACGGGCCGCCGGGGACGACCAGCCGGAGCTCGAGGTCGGTGTTCACGGTGGCGAGCGGGTTCATCTGGGCGGGCCCTTCAGGCAGTGGTGCGGGGCGACAGTCCTTGTAACGAATCCCGTCAGGGCTGGTGACGGCCTACGCGAGGCTTCGCTGGCCTGGGTCACGTCCAGAACGGGACATCTCCGGGCAAGCTCACCGGAGATTCTCGACGCTCCGGCGCCCTGACACATCCGCCGCGCGCCGTCAGTCCCCTTCACCCAGATGGCCTATCACCAGTGAGCGAAGGCGCGCGCGCTCGTTCCACAGCACCCCGGGGCGCTCGAAGACGACCAGCGAGGCGCTCGGGAGCGCGGCGGCCAGCTGCCGCCCGACGCCGGCCGGGTGGACCGGATCGCCCTCCTGCGCGAGCACCAGGACGTCGGCGGTGACGGCAGCCAGCCGCGACAGGTCCGGGACCGGCGCCTCCGTCAGTCCCTCGAGCAGCTGGCGCAGCCCGGCTGAGGACAGCAGGTACGACGTGCGGGCGGCCGCGTACGCCTCCGTGTCCCGACCGGGAGGCAGCTCTGCACGCACCCACGCGAGCACCCGCTCTCGATCACCGGCCGCCAGCGCGGCGGCCAGCCCCTCCCGGCGTACCGGGGGTGTGTCCAGCGCCGCCGGCAGGAACAGGACCGCTTTGGCGAAGCGGTCGGGGACCCGGCAGAGCAGCCGGAGCACGGTGTGCGCACCGAGCGAGACACCGAGCGCCTGGGTCGCGCCGTGCGACGCGGCCACCCGGTCGAGGTCGTCCGCCAGCTCGTCGTACCCGGCCTGCTCGGGCGGGCGCGCCGAGCCGTGGCCGCGGGCCTCGTAGAAGACCTTCGTTCCCGGTACGCCGGACAGCAGCGGGCGGGTCTCGGCGATCGAGGCGCCGAAGCCGTGGGCGGCGACCGTGACGGGGCTGCCGCTGCCGCTGACTACCAGTTGCCGGAGCCGGTCAGCGCGGGCTTCACGTCAACGAGGTAGACGATCGCGGCGACCACGGCGAGCGAGCCGATGAACGACAGGAACCCGAGCAGCACGGCGATCGCCAGCGCGCCGACGAGGATGCCCGTCCAGATCTGCTTGGTCAGCTTGCCGTGCGCGATGAACCCGGCCGCGGGCCTGCGCAGGCAGTCGAGCAGCGCGTATCCGCAGGTGACGAGCACCGCGATGTTGATGACGGTGAGCAGTCCGGTCTCGACGATGTTCACGTCACCATCCTCACACGCCGCGACCCCCGTAGCCGCTGCCTACGGGGGAGGGCGGCGACGGGGGTCGCGGGTCGTGCGCGCAGCAGGGGCCGGGGGACGCCCTGCTGTCGTCTCTAGCCGAGCTTCGCGGCGCTGTCCTCGACGGCCTGCCCGCCCTGCTCGACCGACTTGGCGGCGGTCTTCGTGGCCTTCTTCGCGGCGGTGGCGGAGGCCTCGGCCTGCTTGACCGCAGCCTTGCCCTCGGCGATGGCGGCGGTGGTCGACGGCTGCTTGCGGATCTGGGCGACCAGCTTCTCGCCACGGACGGCGAGCTTCTCGTAGTAAGCGGTCGCGTCGGCCTGCGCCTTGCCGACCCGCGCGGTCAGCTCGACCTGCAGCTTCTTGGCCTTGCTCGTCGTGGTTGTCGGCAGCGCCTTGACCTGGCCGG
>JBHEMB010000174.1:0-4248 GCA_046262855.1 Mycobacteriales bacterium
ATGATGTCCTGACACACCCCGTCAACGATGTGACGACACATCACACCCCCGGCCCACGCTCAGCAGCTATGACGCAAGGAGGGCTGGGCGAGCAACGTCATCGCAGGTGGCCCAGGGTCAGGCTCAGCAGGTATGACGCAAGGGCGAGCTAGACGTCGAGCCACGCTTTGGCGAGGATCTCGCGGGTCTCCGGCAGGAGCTGGGGCAGCACCTTGGTGTGGCCCACGACCGGCATGAAGTTCGTGTCGCCCCCCCAGCGCGGGACCACGTGCTGGTGCAGGTGCGCCGCGATGCCCGCGCCCGCGACGGTGCCGAGGTTCATGCCGACGTTGAACCCGTGCGCGCCGGACGCGTGCCGGATCGCGCGGATGGCGTGCTGCGTCTGCTCAGCGATCTCGGCGGTCTCCGCGACGGTGAGGTCCTCGTAACCGCTGATGTGCCGGTACGGCACGAGCATCAGGTGGCCCGAGTTGTAGGGGTAGAGGTTGAGCACGGCATACGCGAAGGTGCCGCGGTGCACGATCAGCCCCTCCGCGTCGAGCAGCGTGGGGATGATGCAGAACGGGCACTCGTCGGTCCGGGTCTCGCCGGAGATGTAGGCCATCCGGTGCGGGGTGTAGAGCCGCTCGAACCGGTCGCGCAGGCCGGCGCCGAGCTGCTCCTCCTGGTCAGGCACGCGTGCGTACCGCCTGCACGATCCGGGCGACGGCCTCGTCGACCGGGATGCCGTTGTCCTGGGTGCCGTCGCGGAAGCGGAACGAGACTGCGCCCGCCTCCACGTCCTCCCCGCCCACGATGAGCATGTAGGGGACCTTCTGCTTCTGGGCGTTGCGGATCTTCTTCTGCATCCGGTCGTCGGAGTCGTCGACCTCGACCCGGATCCCCTCGGCACGAAGCCGCGCCGCCACGTCGTGCAGGTAGCCGTCGTAGTCGCTGTGCACCGGGATCCCCACCACCTGCACCGGTGCCAACCAGGCCGGGAAGGCCCCGGCGTAGTGCTCGGTGAGGACGCCGATGAACCGCTCGATGGAGCCGAACTTCGCGGAGTGGATCATCACCGGCTGGTGGCGCTCACCGTCGGCGCCCTGGTACTCCAGCTCGAAACCGCGAGGCTGGTTGAAGTCGTACTGGATCGTCGACATCTGCCAGGTCCGGCCGATGGCATCGCGGGCCTGCACCGAGATCTTCGGCCCGTAGAACGCGGCACCGCCCGGGTCGGAGATCAGCTCCAGGCCGGTGTCCAGAGCACAGCGCTCGAGCACGGCCGTCGCCGTGGCCCAGTCCTCCTCGGAGCCCACGAACTTGTCCGGCTTGGAGTCGTCGCGGGTCGAGAGCTCGAGGTAGTAGTCGTCGAGCCCGAAGTCCTTCAGCAGCGACAGCACGAAGCCGAGCAGGTGCTTCACCTCATCGGGCGCCTGCTCGGGGGTGCAGTAGGAGTGGGAGTCGTCCTGGGTCAGGCCGCGCACCCGGGTGAGACCGTGGATGACGCCGGACTTCTCGAACCGGTAGACGGAGCCGAACTCGAACAGCCGCAGCGGCAGCTCGCGGTAGGACCGCCCGCGCGACCGGAAGATCAGGTTGTGCATCGGGCAGTTCATGGCCTTGAGGTAGTAGTCGCTGCCCTCCATCTCCATCGGCGGGAACATGGTGTCGGCGTAGTACGGCAGGTGCCCGGAGGTGTGGAACAGGCCCTCCTTCGAGATGTGCGGGGTCCCGACGTACTGGAAGCCCTCCTCGATGTGGCGCTGCCGGACGTAGTCCTCCATCTCGCGCTTGAGGACACCGCCCTTGGGGTGGAAGACGGCCAGCCCGGAGCCGATCTCGTCCGGGAAGGAGAACAGGTCGAGCTCGGCACCGAGCCGGCGGTGGTCGCGCTTCTCCGCCTCCTCGAGCCGGAACAGGTGCTGCTTCAAATCGTCCCGCGACGCCCATGCGGTGCCGTAGATCCGCTGCAGCTGCGGGTTCAGCTCCGACCCGCGCCAGTACGCGGCCGCCGAGCGCATCAGCTTGAAGGCAGGGATGTCACGGGTGGTCGGCAGGTGCGGCCCGCGGCAGAGGTCCTTCCACACCAGGTCGGAGCCCGCGTAGTTGTCGTAGATCGTCAGCTCGGCGCCGCCGACCTCGACATCGGCGCCTTCGGCGCCGCCCTTCAGCCCGATGAGCTCGACCTTGAACCTCTCGTGCGCGAGCTCCTTGAGGGCGTCCTCCTCCGACACGACCCGCCGGCTGAACCGCTGCCGCTGCCGCACGATGTCGCTCATCTTCTTCTCGATGACCGCCAGGTCCTCCGGCGTGAAGGGCCGCTCGGGGAGGAAGTCGTAGTAGAAGCCGTTCTCGATGGGCGGGCCGATGCCGAGCAGGGTGCCGGGGAAGAGCTCCTGAACGGCTTGCGCGAGGACGTGCGCGGCCGAGTGCCGCAGCACCGCGAGCCCGTCGGGGCTGCCATAGGGCACCTGCTCGACGACATCGCCCTCGGCCACGACGTGCGCGAGGTCCCGCAGCTCGCCGTTCACCCGCGCGACCGCGGAGTCCTTCGGGAGCAGCGAACCCGCCGTCGTGCCCGCGGTCGAGGCATCGACACGGACGGTCACCAGCGAGTTCTCAGGCATGTCGCGAGCCTAGTGCGGCGCGGCCAGCCGGTTCCCGAGCTGCTCGCGCAGGTGCGTCACGTTGGGCAAGGGTCCGACGGCCCGCACGTGCGCCTGCACCGGGTCAGTCGCCCACACGGCCACGGTCAGCCACGGCACGGCCGCGTCACCGGCGACGACGCGCCCACCGGCCCGGTCGACGAGCTGCAGCACGAGACCCGCGCCCGCGAGCTCCGCGACGACGGCGTCGAAGGCCTGCTGGTAGGGCACCGGAAGCGTCCAGTCGGCTCCCGGTCCGGTGAGCGCCTGCTCCTGGTACCACGGCGACGCGGCCGGGTGCCGCTTGTCGAGGCGCACGGCGATGAGCACCACCGCGACCACGGCGACGAGGCCGATGAGGCCGTTCGCCAGGTTGCTGGAGCCGCCGAAGGCGTGCGGCACCCGCAGCACCACGAGTACGGCGGAGATGACCGTTGCGGGACGGCGCCGGGCAGCGGCCGCAGCACCGAAGAAGGCGATGAGGGCCAGCGCGTGCAGGACGGCAGCCACGGTGTCGTGCCGGCCATGGGCCAGCTGGAACGGCAGGCTCAGCAGGACCAGCACCAGGCAGGCCGCCATGACACCACCGACGTGCACCGGCCGGACCGCACGGCGCGCCAGGTCGACCGCGAGCCAGCCGACCATGGCACCTGTCGCGGCGAAGCTCAGCCCTGCCGCGCGCCAGCCGCCGACCGCCGGCGCCAGCAGCTGCGGGCCGAGCACGACCAGCGCAACGAGCGTCACCGGGAGCAGCGAGCGGTTGCCCGACAGCACGACGCCGACCACCACGGCGCCGAGGACCAGCACCGACACCGCAGACCCCGCAACGGTGTCCGCGTCGATGAGCACCTGCGCGCCAGTCGTCGCGAGGACCGCGGCGAGGACGTACCCGGACCGCACGGGACGCGCGATGCCCGACATCGAGAGCAACGCGAGGAACCCGGCCAGCACCAGAAGGAACGCCGCGTAGGTCGGGTGCGGCACCTCCGGCCGCTGCGCGAGCGCCGACAGCAGCGTCCCTGCGGCCGCTGCCACGGTGGCGAGCTGCAGCCACACCCGACGGTGCAGGGCGTAGCCGAGCAGGGCGTACGGCAGTGCGACGCCGGCGCCGACGAGGGTCGCTCGGGCATCCGAAGCGCCTTGGTCGTGCGCGAGCAGAGCGACCGCGCCGAACAGGTAGGCAGCCGACGCCGCGATGATCAGGTCGGACAGCCAGTCGCGCAGCGGGTCGCGACCCTGAGACCACAGGGCCCACCCGCCGACGCCGACCACGGCGGTCAGCACGAACGCCGTGACGGTCTGCGTGTCGCCGGTGGCCAGCTGCGTGAGGCTGCCCAGAGCGCTCAGGGCGAACAGCACCCCGAGATGGACGAGTGCCAGTACGCCGTACCCGGGCTCACCGGGCGGACGCTCCGGCGCGGCACCTGTCGGAGCCGTCCAGGGGGCGTCCCAGCGGTTCATGCCTGCCTCAACGAGCGGGCGTCAGGCCAATGACGCCTTGAGGCTGATGTCGACGCCGGTGAGCGCCTTCGAGATCGGGCACCCGGCCTTGGCCTGCTCGGCGGCGGCCAGGAACGCCGCCTCGTCCATGCCGTCTACCTCCCCGACGACGGTCAGGGTG
>JBHEMB010000175.1:0-7163 GCA_046262855.1 Mycobacteriales bacterium
GGGGCAGCGAGGCACCCGTGCGATCGCTTCATTAGAGCTTAGGTAAGGTTCCCCTTAACCAGCCTGAAGGAGACCTGACATGCGCCTGTTGCACCTGCTCGTCGTGCCCGCCCTCGTGGCGGGCTGCACGTCGGGAACGACCCACCACACCAGCGACCAGGCGGACGGGGGCGGGACGACCCGCACCTACTACGTCTCCGCGGACGAGGTGCTCTGGGACTACGCACCCAGTGGGCGCAACCAGGTCACCGGCGTCGGCTTCACCGCTGACCAGGACGTCTTCGTGAAACGGGCGAAGGACCGCATCGGGTCGCGATACCTCAAGTGCCTCTACCGCGGCTACACCGACGCGACCTTCGGCACCGCCGAGAAGCGACCGGCCGCCGACGCGTACCTCGGCGACCTCGGTCCGACACTGCACGCGGAAGTCGGCGACACGGTAAAGGTGGTCTTCCGCAACACCTGCCGCTTCCCCACCTCGATGCACCCGCACGGGGTGCGTTACGACAAGCACAGTGAGGGAGCCGCCTACAACGACGGGTCGGGCGAAGCGCATCCCGGTTCCGCAGTACCCACGGGGAAGACCGTCACGTACACGTGGGAGGCCGCCGGCCGCAGCGGTCCCGGCCCGATGGACGGCGACAGCGCCGTCTGGATGTACCACTCACACGCCGACGAGATCGGGGATGTGTACGCCGGGCTGTCCGGCTTCCTCGTCGTCACGGCAAAGGGGAAGGCCCGAGCGGACGGCAGCCCGAAGGCCGTCGACCGTGAGGTGTTCAGCCTGTACGAGGTCGACGACGAGAACCAGAGCCCGCTGCTGCCGGCGAACCTGCGCGGGGTCACGGCCGACACCGAGGACGAGGACTTCGCGGAGTCGAACCTCATGCACTCCATCAACGGCTACGTGTACGGCAACGGCCCCGTCGTGCAACTGAAGAAGGGTCAGCGGGTGCGGTGGTACGTCATGGCAATGGGCACCGAGGTGGACCTGCACACCCCGCACTGGCACGGGAACACGGTCGTGGCCAACGGGATGCGCACCGATGTCGTGAGCCTGCTCCCGGCGGGGATGCTGTCTGCTGACATGACCCCCGACGCTACGGGGACCTGGCTCTTCCACTGCCACGTGGGTGACCACATCGCGGCCGGAATGCAGGCGCGCTACCACGTCGTCTCGTGACCAGTCAGCTCATGAGGCGCGCCGCGGTGGGAGGCGAGATCGTGCGCTACGAGCCCCCCGCTGAAGCCCTGCTTCCGGCAGCGGTGCGCCGCGTGGGCGCGGCCCTGATCCTGACCGCGCTCTGGGGCGCGGCGGTGTTCGTTGCCGCCCACGTCTAGCCCGACCCGACGCTGCACACCGCGGCACTGTTCCTGCACCTGGCCTGCCTGGTGCTCGGGATGGGGGCCGTCCTGGTCGTGGACTGGCACGGACTGCTCTGGCTGCTCGGGAAGCGCTCGCTGCCGGAGACACTGCGGCTGGCCGCCGGAAGCCACACGGTCATCTGGGCCGGGCTGGCCGGCCTCGTCCTGAGCGGGATGCTGCTGCACCCCGACCTGACCTCCACGCTCACGCGCCTCAAGCTCGGGGCGGTGCTGCTCATCGCACTGAACGGTGTCCAGGCCCACTGCCTGCAGATGCGCCTCGACGCCATCCGAGGACGGCCGCCCGGCCGGCTGCTGCTGTGGAGCTCGGCGAGCGCCGTGCTGTCCCAACTGGGCTGGTGGGGGGCGACGCTCGTCGGCTTCGTCAACGCGCAGAGCGCCTGAGCCGTCGACCTCGCGGGGGAGTCAGGCGACGAGACGCTTCTGCATCCGCCAGCTCGCGATCCCCCAGGCCAGCACGCCGAAGCCCAGCAGGAACGCCGCATGGCCCAGGTCGGCGAGAGGGTGCAGGCCGAAGGCCGCATCGCGGACCAGCTGCACCGTGTGGAACAGCGGGTTCAGCTTCGCCACGCCCTGCACCCAATCGGGCAGGCCCTTCAGCGGGAAGAACGTGCCGGCGAACAGGAACAGCGGCGTCACCAGCATCGAGATCACGTAGTCGAAGGCGGCGAACGACGATGCGAGCGCCGCGATGAAGATGCCGACGCAGGCGAACCCGAACCCGGTGAGCAGGCTGATCAGGGGGATCAGCAGCATCCCGCTCGACGGGTCGAGGCCGAAGAGCATCGCGACCGACAGCGGCGCCAGTCCGAACACCGACGCCTTCAGTGACAGCCACAAGGCCTCGGCGGTGACGACGTCGACGGCGTCGACGGGAGCCGCGAGCAGCGCGTCGTACGTGTGCTGGTAGTCGCGCTTGAAGAACGTCTCGAACATCCCGGGGAAGATGGTCGTGAACAGCACGGTCTGCGCGACGATGCCGGTCCCGACGTACTCGACGTAGCCGATGTGGCCGACCTTCGCGACCAGCGCCCCGAACCCGAAGCCGAACGCGAGCAGCGAGATCACGGGGTCCACGACGCTGATCACGGTGTTGCTGCGCCAGGTGCGCAGGAACACGGCGTAGTTGCGCTGCATCACGCCGGCCACGGCGCTCGCGTCGACCCTCACGCGACCTCCTCGCCCGTCAGGACGACGAACACGTCCTCGAGGACGGCCGCCCTTCGTCGTACTCCGATCTCAGGCCCGGTGGCTCCGAGGTCCTGCGGGACGAAGGTCTCCGCCCGGAGCACAGCGAGCGAAGCGCCGGTACGGCGGGTTGGGAGCCCAGCAGCGACAGCGCGCGTCGTGATGTCGGCGAGCCGGGACGCAGGGGCGTGGAACTCGAGCGCCTCCGCGCCGACGTGCTTCGCGACCAGCTCGGCGGGCACGCCTCGCGCGACCACCTTGCCCAGCGCCATGACGGCCACGTCGTCGGCGAGCCGCTCGGCCTCCTCGATGTAGTGGGTGCTCATGAGGATGGTCACGCCCTCGTCGCGCAGCCGCGAGATCAGCCCCCAGAGCTCGCTGCGCACCTGCGGGTCCAGCCCGACGGTCGGCTCGTCGAGGAGCAGCACCTCGGGGGAGTGGACGAGCGCTCGGCCGATGAGCAGGCGGCGGCGCATTCCACCGGAGAGGTCTTTGACGCTGTCGTTGCGGCGGTCCCGCAGCGTGGCGATTCCGAGGGCCTTGTCGACGGCTGCCGCCCGCTCAGAGCGCGGGACCCGATAGAGGCTCGCGAAGACCTCCACGGCCTGCCCCACGGTCAGGTCCTCGTCCAGGTTGTCGTCCTGCGGGACGACACCCATCCTGGCCCGGGCGAGCTTCGACTGCCGCGGCAGCGTGAGGCCGAGGACCGTGAGCGACCCGCTGTCGGCGATCGCCTGCCCCGTGAGCATCTTCATGGTCGTCGACTTGCCGGCGCCGTTCGGACCGAGCAGCCCCACGCAGGTGCCCGGAGCGATGTCGAGGTCGAGCCCGTCGACGGCACGTCGTTCGCCGAAGGTCTTCACGACCCCGCGCAGGCAGATGGCAGGGTCCTTCACAGCATCAACCTGCCAGTAGGAGACAGTGGCCGTCCAACGCATAACGACGGGGGTCCGCGTGATGGCGAAGACAGCGATCGTGACCGGCGCGTCCGCGGGGATCGGCGAGGCGACCTGCCTCGCGCTCGTCGACAAGGGCTTCACCGTCTACGCGGTCGCGCGTCGTGCGGACCGGATGGCGCACCTTGCGGAGAAGGGCATCCTGCCGGTCAGCGCTGACGTCACCGACGACGCGAGCATGGTGGCCCTGGTGGACAAGGTGATCGCCGAGACCGGCCGGGTGGACGTGTTGGTGAACAACGCGGGGTACGGGTCGTACGGCGCTCTGGAAGAGGTGCCGTTGGAGGAGGCCCGGCGGCAGTTCGACGTCAACGTCTTCGGCCTGGCCCGCCTCACCCAGCTCGTGCTGCCGCACATGCGCGCGCAGAAGTCGGGCCGGATCATCAACGTCAGCAGCGTCGGCGGACAGATCTGGGAGCCGCTGGGGGCCTGGTACCACGCCACCAAGTTCGCGGTCGAGGGGCTCAGCGACAGCCTCCGCGCCGAGCTGCGCCCGCACGGCGTGGACGTCGTCGTCATCCAGCCGGGCGCCATCCGGACCGAGTGGGCCGCCATCTCCGCCGAGAACCTGCTCTCCGCCTCGAGCATCCCGGCGTACCAGGAGCAGGTGAGGGTCGGCGCGGCGGTGCTGAAGAAGGCCGACGAGCTCAAGGCCGCGAGCCCGCCCAGCACCGTGGCGAAGACGATCGCCAAGGCCGCAACGGCCCGCCGCCCGCGTACCCGTTACGCCACGGGCGGCGGGGCACGCAGCGTGCTCTTCTTCAACAGGCTGCTCACGGACCGGGGTTGGGACCGAGCGGTGACAATGACCTACCGGAGCCAGGCCAAGGGCTGAGCCGGGCAGGAACCGGCCCCTCGTTTGTCGAACCTCCGGAGCAACCCCAAAGCCCCCGGAGAATCCCGTGCGCCGCCGCTCTGCACCTGTCATCACCCACGACGCGCGGCGCTAGCGGAGGCAGCCATGGCGTCCTCCCTCTCCTCGAACGCGGGTGAGCCATGAGCCTGGAGCGGTTCCTCGAAGCCCAGGAGCGGACCTACGACCAGGCCTTGACCGAGCTGCGTCGCGGGGAGAAGCGCAGCCACTGGATGTGGTTCGTCTTCCCGCAGCTGGCGGGGCTGGGTCGCAGCCCGACGGCGGAACGCTACGGCCTTGCCGGGGCGGAGGAGGCCGCTGCCTATCTCGCGCATCCGGTGCTCGGCACCAGGTTGCGGGAGTGCGCGCACGCGCTCCTGGAGCACCCGGGGACGGATCCGGTCGCGATCCTCGGCCTCGTCGACGCCCTCAAGCTACGTTCCTCGATGACGCTGTTCGCCGAGGTCGCCGAAGATGACAAGGTCTTCGCGCGGGTGCTCGAGCAGTACTACGCCGGCAAGCCTGATGAGCTCACGCTCGAGCTCCTCAACCAGGGCTGAACGTCAGCCCTGCTCTGACCCGGAGCACCTCGGGCACGTCGGGCCGGGTCTTTCGTCGCGGAATCTCGGTTGCGATGAGTTCGGCCGCCCGGCAGCGTCGGAACAGACATGAACGCCGACAAGTCGCGATGGATCGCTCTCTACGTCCTGTGCACAGGGATGCTCATGATCGTCCTCGACGTCACGGTCGTGAACGTCGCGCTCCCGTCCATCCAGGACGATCTCGGCTTCTCGAACTCAGGGCTCGCCTGGGTCGTGAATGCCTACCTGATCGCCTTCGCCGGGCTGCTGCTGCTCTCCGGGCGGCTCGGCGACCTGCTCGGTCGGAGGCGGGTCCTGCTGATCGGTCTCGGCGTGTTCACCGTCGCCTCCTTCCTCTGCGGCGCCTCGCAGAACCAGACCGAGCTCGTAGCCTCGCGCTTTCTGCAGGGCGTCGGCGGCGCGCTCGCGTCCGCCGTCATCCTCGGCATGATCGTCACGCTGTTCCCCGAGCCGGCGGCGCAGGCGAAGGCGCTCGGTGTCTACGGGTTCGTCGCCTCGGCAGGCGGGGCGGTCGGGCTGCTTGCGGGCGGCCTGCTGACACAGGCCATCAGCTGGCACTGGATCTTCCTCGTCAACGTGCCGATCGGGATCCTGACCGTCGTGCTCGTCCAGCGTCTGGTGCCGGACGACCAGGGCATCGGCTTGCGCGACGGTGCCGACGTCCCGGGGGCGGTGCTCATCACGGCCGCTCTGATGTTCGCCGTGTACGCCCTCGTCGCGCCGTCCCGGTGGCTCGGCGTCCTGGCGGTGGCGCTGCTCGTGGGCTTCGTGCGGCGGCAGGCGACGGCAGCCAAGCCGCTGATGCCGCTGTCGCTGTTCCGCTCGCGTATCACCGTCGGTGCCAACCTCGTGCAGCTGTTCACGGTGGCCGGCATGTTCGGGATGTTCTTCCTCTGCACCCTCTACGTGCAGCGCGTTCTCGGCTGGGACGCGCTGGAGATCGGGCTCGGCTTCCTGCCCATGACCTTGATCATGGGGGTGATGTCGCTGCGGTTCAGCGACCGCGCCGTGGCTCGGTTCGGGGCCCAGCCGGCCCTCCTCGGTGGCACCCTGCTCGCGGCGCTGGCGATGCTGCTGCTGGTCTTCTCCCCCGTCGACGGCGTGTACCTGGTGGACGTTCTCCCCGGCATGGTCCTGCTGGGCCTGGGCATGGGCGTCGCGTTCCCCGCACTCATGGCGATCGCCATGTCGGACGTCGCCCCAGCGGATGCGGGCATCGCCTCGGGGCTCGTCGGCACCACCGCTGAAGCGGGCGGTGCACTGGGCTTGGCTGTCCTCGCGACCCTCGCCAACAACCGCACCACGTCCTTGACCGGTCGCGGGGTCGACGAGGCCCACGCACTGACGAGCGGCTACCACCTGGCCTTCGCCGTCGCGACGGCGCTGCTCGTGATCGCCGCTGCGGTCTGCGCGACGCTGCTCAAGACCGATCCGTCGCAGCAAGGGAGTGCGGACCTGGAGGAGGAGGTCGCGGCGTGATCAGGGCAGACCTGGAGGCGGCGTCCACCCACAGGGAGGCGATCGCGTCGCCCACCGGGGTCGTCGTACGCGTCTCTCCGTGCGAGGCTGTGCCCGGACGAGGAAGGCGACCGGCATGACGACTCTCACCGCTCCAGGTCTGGACGAGCTCGAGCAGTACCGGACCGAGCTGCGCGGCTACTGCTACCGGATGCTCGGCTCGGCGTTCGACGCCGACGACGCCGTGCAGGAGACGCTGGTCAAGGCCTGGCAGAACCTCGACGCGTTCGAGGGCCGGTCCTCCGTGCGCTCCTGGCTGTACCGGATCGCCACGAACACCTGCCTCGACAGCCTGCGGGCCCGCGGTCGCCGCGCCCTGCCGATGGACCTGTCCTCCCCCGCGTCCCCGACCACCGCGCCGGACCACACGCTGCCTGACGCTGCGTGGCTCGAGCCAGTGCCTGACGCGGACGTGGCGCCGATGTCGGCTGACCCCGCCCTGCTTGTGGCGCACAGCGACACCATCCGGCTCGCGTTCGTGGCGGCCCTGCAGATGCTGCCGCCGAAGCAGCGAGCAGTGCTCATCCTCAAGGAAGTGCTGTGCTGGCAGGCCTCCGAGATCGCGGAGCTCCTCGAGACCAGCGTGGCCTCGGTGAACAGCGCACTGCAGCGCGCCCGAGCCACCCTCGGCGACGCGGACCTGTCGGCGCCAGCCCTCGC
>JBHEMB010000176.1:0-2791 GCA_046262855.1 Mycobacteriales bacterium
GCACACCGGCACGGACGGTGCGGTTTTCCGCCCTGAGTCCGGACTTGAAGGTCGCTGTCTGCAGAGTCGCGACGGCGACGTGGTCCCTGCGAATTGCGTAGAAGCCGTAGCGGGAGATAAGGGCGATGTCGTGGTAGCGCCGGAACAGCGCATCGCCCACGTTGGTCGGCTCGAAGGTGAAGTCACCGACGGTTTCCGGCACTCGAGGCAGAGGGGCCGTACGCGCCGGGTCGTCGCTCAGGTCCACCTGCTGGACGCAGCCCGTCAGCATCACCATGCAGGCGATGACCATGGCGGAGGAGCGTGCGACGTCGGGGGTGAGCCGCAGCAGGCGCAGCGCTCGCAGCCGCTTGATCGCAGAGCGCGCGCTCCCCCAAGCCACCTCCACCACGCTGCGACGCCAGTAGGGGTTGGGCAGCGTGCGGTCCCAGGGTTCGTGCAGCGACACCCGGGAGCCGAACGCGATCACGCGGGTGAGGAAGGGTTGACCCTGCACGAAGCGGCGGTAGAGCGACCGGCTCAGCATCTCGGCGGCCTCGGCGTCCTCGGTGCGCAGGTCTCGGCGCAGGTCGCCCCACAAGCCGCGCGTCACCAGCCATGCGAGCTGCACGTGGTCTTCGTCGGGTTCGAGGACGTCGAGGAACTCCAGCGGAGTCAGCGTGGGATGCCCGACGTTGAAGTCGATGGCACGGTCCCTGATTTCCGCGTAGGCCACTGCGACCCTCTCGCGCGCGCCGAGTCCCTCTGCCCATCGCCTTCGCCACCAGCGCCGCAGGAGCTTGATGAGGCCGGGGAGCAGGATCCAGAAGAAGAGGAGGACCCCTGCGACGGCGGCCGCGCGCGCCAGCCAGAACTGCACGATGGTGTACAGCAGGCTCAGGCTCTGCTGCTTGATCGGGATGTAGAGCTGCGCGGTGATCAGCCCGTTGGGAAGGATCTGCTTGTTGTTCTTCTTCTTCAGGTTGTCCAGGCTGGACTGGGCTTTCGGGGGCTTCCCGAGGATGGGCGTCCAGCCCGAGCCCTCGAAGTAGGCCTCGAGCCACATCGCCCCGTCCGACGGGCGCACGTCGATGCGCCCGTCCTTCCCGGGCTTCGCCTCCGGGTTGTAGTACCCGTAGCCGATTCGCGCCGGGATGCCCGTCCATCGCGCGAGCAGCACCTCGGGGGCTGTGATCTCGTAAGGCGTCGCCGGCGTGCCGGTGAGGAACTGAGAGACCCTCGCCGGAGGAACGTCCACAGGATTGCCGGCGCCGGCAGCCGTGATCTTCGAGAAGAACTGTGTCCTGACGAACTGCAGTCGCTCGTAGCCCCCCGCCGCCTTGGGAATGGTGTCGAGCAAGGCCCGCACGGCGGGCGGCGCGGCAGGGACCTGCGTGAACTGCTTCAAGGACGGCGGCGGGACCTTGGCGACGGACAGCCGGGCACCATTGGGAGGCTTCGCCGCAACGACGGTGTAGTGCGTTCCCTGGTCGCCTCGTCCTGGAAGTCGCAGGGTCTGGGTGCGAGGGTCGAACTCCGTGCCCTTCGGGACGCCGATCGTCGACGTGGTGTTGATGAGGTCAGGGATCTCTCGACCGGGGCCCGGCTTGACGATGGTCACCTCGGCGGTGACCGTCGCGGTTGGTGCCGGTTGAGGAGTGTCGAAAGCGCGTGATCTGTCCGGCGAGAAGGCCGGGAGCCGGTTGTCGCCCACCGGCACATAGCGCTTGGGGTCGAATGGCGGCGTCAGCCACGCCACACCGTCGTAGACGTCGAGGACCCCCAGACGCAAGGGCGACGGAGACTGCTGCTTGACGGTGAAGAGCACATCATCGTTGGTGAGCGCGGGCGGCGTCTGTGGGCGTTTCGGAGGCACCACTGTCGAGTCGTGCGTCGGGGGGTAGAGGAAGCCGAGCTGTGACAACCCGACCAAGGCGGCAACGATGATGACCAGCAGACCACCGGCCTTGCCCAGCCGGCGGGCCTCGAACTTCGCCCCGGTGTCGCCGTCTCGGGAGAGCTCCCCTCCGAACGCCACGGCGAGAGCAGCGACGGAGAGCGCGAGCGAGGGCGCCACTGAAAGGAGCTCATGCCCTTGCGGCTGGATCAGGACGCCTGCCCCGATGACGGGCGCGGGGAGGAAGACCGCCAGACGCGATCGGTTGAAGGCCACGGCGCCCGTCGCGGCCGTGACCACGATGGCGCATGTCAGCACGAGCAGGAGGAAACGCCACCCCGGGTCGAACGGCGCAGGTGGTTGCGACAGCCCGCCGCCCTTGACGGCGTCGGTGATGAGCGACGGCACGGTGGTACCGGCGGCGGACGGAGCGACCAGCCCGACGCCGGCCAGGACGGCTAGTGGCAGGGCGAGGAACTGGACAGTGCTCGGGTTGCGCATCCGGTAGGACAGCGCCACCACGCCGGCCCCGAGGGCGGCACCGCCGATGCCCACCAGCCGAGGCAGCACGCCGCTGAAGATGCCGCCGAGCATCCAGCCGACGGCCGCTGTGGCCAGGAACGCGGCCGCCGTCGCCGCAAGGGGGTTGACGGGCGGTCGGCCGTCGAGCTCCTCGTCGGGGGCTTCCGTGGCGTCAGCCTCCCCAGCGGCAACCTCGAGCTGCTGGCCCACGTTGCCGAGCTGCAAATCCTTCAGCGCCTCGTCCGACGGCGGCTGGTCGAGAACAGTCATCGGCGGGTCGCCGCCACGACGTGCTGGAAGACGGCCTGCAAGGGCGCTCCCGGGGCGGCCTCGACGACGTTGCAGCGCAGACCTGCCGCGCGGTGCAGGGTCATCGGATCGGTGTCCTCCGAG
>JBHEMB010000177.1:0-3362 GCA_046262855.1 Mycobacteriales bacterium
GTGCGGCTGCTCGACCGGACCCATGCCACCGGGGCACAGGCAGTTGGCCCGGATCCGCTGCGCCCCGTAGTCGACCGCCGTCGCGCGGGTCAGCCCGATCAAGCCGGCCTTCGCCGTCGTATACGCCGAGGAGTACTTGAAGCCGACCAGGCCGGCCATCGACGCCACGTTCAGCACCGCTCCGCCGCCGCGGGCGATCATCGAAGGCACTGCGGCCCGGGTGAAGAGAAACGGTCCGCGGAGGTCGATGGCGAGGAAGCGGTCGAACTCCTCGACCGAGGACTCGTGCAGCAGCACCGGGTGAGCATGGATGGCCGCGTTGTTGACGAGCACGTCGACGCCGCCGAGCTCCGCCGTGGCCGCCTCGACTGCACGCTCGGCGGTCGACTCCTCGGACACGTCGCCTGCGACGACGACCGCGCGGGCGCCCTCCGACTCCACGGCGACTGCGGTGGCGTCGAGCAGCTCCTTGCGTCTTCCCACGAGCACGACGTCGGTGCCCTCGCGCGCGAAGGCCAGCGCCGTCGCGGCGCCGAGCCCGGTGCCGGCGCCGGTGACGACGGCGGTGCGGGTCACGTCGAGCGGATGCTGCCGCGGGACCGCAGCGCGGCGAGCGCCTCGGTGTCGTAGCCGAGCTCCAGGAGCACCTCGTCGGTGTGCTCGCCGAGCTCGGGGGCCAGCCGGTGCGGCGCCCTGGTCGCGCCCGAGACCCGGACCAGGTGCGCGAGCTCGCGGACCACGCCCTGGGTCGGGTGCTCGATCTCCACGACCCGGCCGGTCTCGTGGTTGGCGCGGTCGCGGTGGAAGGCGCGGTTGTTGTTGGAGGTCGCGGGCAGCACGGCACCGATCCCCGCGGCCGTGAGCTCCTTGAGCCACTCCTCGCTGGTGCGGGTGGCGAAGGCGTCGGCGAACGCCCAGGCCAGCTCCTGGTCGTTCTCGCGTCGGGCCTCGCTCGTGCCGAACTCCTCTGCCAGGTCGACCCCGAGCACCTGGCCGAGCACGGCGGCCTGGCTGTCGACCAACGCCACCGCGATCCAGCCGTCGGAGGTCTCATACAGCCGGTCCAGGGCACTGACACCGGTCTGCATGGTGTCCAGGCGCATCGCGCCCAGCACCTCGCCGTCCGTGCGACGGACGACATGTGCCATGTGGGTCATCGTCGCGTTGAGCTGGCTGTTCTCGACGTACTGGCCTGCCCCCGTGCGATCGCGGTGCAGCAGGGCCATCAGGACGCCGACCGCGCCCAGCAGCCCGTTTCCCGGGTCCTCGTTGCCCAGGGGGAACAGCGGCTCGTTGTACTGGCCGGCCACCTCGTGGCTGGCGCCCACGTAGCCGGACAGCATCGGCGCGAACGACTGGCGCTGACCATCGGGACCGGTCGATCCCCAGCCGGGCGCGTAGAGGTAGACCGCCTTCGGGTTCAGCCGCTGGACGGCGTCGTAGCCGACACCGAGCCGCTCGGCCGCACCCGGGCGCATGTTGTGCGCGATCACGTCAGCCCAGGCCACGAGACCCTGCACGGCCGGCGCCAGCTCCGGATCCTTCAGGTTGAGGCTGATGCCGCGCTTGCCGGCCTGGGCGCTGCGGAACGGCCGGGCGATCCCCCGCAGCTGGTCGCCGAGGGTCGTCTCGAGCTTGATGACGTCAGCACCGAGGTCGGCGAGCAAGCGTGCCGAGTAGGGGCCGGCGTAGTACGCGCCGAGGTCGAGCACCTTCAGCCCGTCCAGGATCGGGGTGTCCTCGAGGGCCGGCCCGCTCGGGACCGGGGGTCCCGTCACCGCGCCCGCGGCCAGCTCCGCGAGCACCTCCTCTGTGTGCTCGCCGACGGTGGGCGCAGGGCGCTGAACCGAGGCCGGCGTGGCCGCGAGCTTCGCGGCCGGAGCGACCTGCTCGACCCGGCCGAGCACCGGGTCGTCGACCTCGACCACCATGTCGTTGTGACGTGCCTGCGGCTCGTCGAAGACCTCACCGGCCCGCAGTGCCGGGATCGCGCAGACGTCGGCCTTGAGCAGCGTCTCCAGCCAGTACGACCGCGGCTTGCCCAGGAAGAGGTCTGGAATCTCCTCCATCACGATGTGGGACTGCTCGGGCGTCAGCGGGATCAGCATGTCGGTGCCGTCCTCCGCGCACGGCACCCGGTCCTCGATGCCCAGGGCCCGGATGAGACGGCCGAAGGCACCCACGGCAGCGGTGTGCACACCGATGTACTCGTCGTCCGCGCACCGGAAGGTCCGGGCCACCAGTCGCTTGGCACCGGGCTGGATGCTCGGCGTCAGGTTCTCGTCGTCACTGTCGCCCCAGAGCATGGCGAGGTAGGACAGTGCCCCGTCGAGCAGGGAGCTCTCGACGTGCCGGCCGTGGCCGTCGTCGTGCCGCCTGTGCAGCGCGGCCAGGGTGCCGATCGCCGCGAGGTAGTGCGCACCGATCGAGGCGAACGGCAGCCCCTCGTAGATCGGGGCATCGCGATGGCCGACCTGCTCCCCCGTGGTCCCGACGACGGCGTGCACGAGGGACTCATGGCCGGGCAGGTCCCGATGGGGACCCTCGGGGCCGAACCCGGTGATGGACGTGTACACCAGCGCCGGGAACCGGGCATGCAGCTCCGCCCAGCCCAGCCCGAGCTGCTCCGCTCCCCCTGGCTGCCAGCTCTCCACGAGCACGTCGGCCGTGCCCAGCAGCTCCAGCAGCCGGTCGCGGTCTTGCGTGAGGTCCAGCACCACGCTGCGCTTGCCCCGGTTGAACACCGAGTACGGCACCGCCAGCTCATCCCGCAACGGGTCGCCGCCGGGCGGCTCCACCCAGATGACCTCGGCGCCGTAGTCGGCCAGCAACCCGGTCAGGCGCGGGCCCGCCGTACCGGTGGAGCAGTCCACGACGCGCAGTCCGGTCAGCGGCCCAGCCACGATGCCGTCTCCTTGAGAATTGGGGATACTGATTAGAGAGACGGTACCGCGTGTCCGCCCAGGTAGTCAGCAAGGATGTCGGACAGGTCGACCTCTGAGGGCTGACCGGCGAAGGACACTTCGCCGCGGTTCAGGACGAACAGGTAGTCCGCGAGCTCCATGGCCCGTGCGACGTACTGCTCGACGATCAGCAGGGCGGTGCCCTCCGCCGCGAGCAGCCGCAGGAAAGCGAAGATCTCGTCGACGATGCGCGGGGCGAGCCCCATCGACACCTCGTCGAGCAGGACGACCTGCGGCCGGCTGACGTAGGCGCGGGCGAGCGCGAGCATCTGCTGCTCGCCACCGCTCAGGGTGCCGGCCAGCTGGCCGAGCCGCGACCCGAGGATGGGGAACACCGAGGTCGCCCGCTCCAGCGCCTCGGCCACACCACCGGGGGGCGCCTGCAGGACGATGTTCTCC
>JBHEMB010000178.1:0-13514 GCA_046262855.1 Mycobacteriales bacterium
CTGTCGCCAGTGTTGTTCCAGATGTAGCTGCCGCTGCCCCAGTAGCGGTGCGTCGTGGTGTTCGTCCCCTTGCCCGTGTGGATCACGACGGACTTGCCCCCGCCGAGCGTGAAGGTGCCGAAGGTGTAGACGTGGCCGGAGGCATCACGCAGCGTCCAGCCCTGGAGCGAGCGGGCGGTCGAGGAGACGTTCTTGATCGTCACCCACTCCGCGTTGAGGCTCGTGTTGGTCCGGGTGTCCGAGCCAGGCGAGTCGTAGTAGGTCTTGCCGATGAGGACGGTGCTGGCGGCGCTCGCGGCCGGCAGGTGAACGGCCCCGACGCAGAGCGTCACGGCGGCCAGGACGAGCAGGCGCTTCAGGGCGTCAGGCGGCAGTGAGCTCGGTGTCGTTGGCGGCCAGCAAGGTCGTGCCGGCGTCGACGAGCTGCGCGCGCAGGACATGGCCGACGATGCGGAAGAACTGGCCGTCACGGATGTCGTCCCAGGTGGTCGGTACGGACTCGAAGTTGGTCATGATGCCCAATCCTTGGACGTGAGGGGTTGATGTCTTGAGATTCGGCCGGTGTCGGTGTGAGGGACATCACCAAAAGGGACAGAACGGGCCTCGCAGACGGGTCACCCCTGGCCTAGTCATTTCGGTGACCCTGGGGGGCGGCGCGGGTTCGCTGTGCGCAACCTGAACTCCTTGCCGGGTGGGGCAGGGCTGCTGCGCGGGCCGTCGAAGGCTGCTCGTGGTCGCTCCCGTACCGGCCCCCGCGAGGAGATCCCCCCATGGCCACCATCCCCCTCACCCGTGCCGTCCTGAGCGCCGCCCTCGTCGCCGCTGGCCTGATGGCGGTGCCGGCGACTGCTGCCGGCAGCTGCCCGTGGATGGACAGGGCGAACAGCGCCGATGTCCGCGCCCACGAGCTGGTCCACGCCATGACCCTCGACCAGAAGGTCGCCGAGCTCTACGGCCGCGGTGACGTCACCCACTACGGAACCGCCAACGACATCCCGGCGGTGCCGTCGCTGTGCATCCCGGAGCTCGTCTTTAACGACGCCGGCGCGGGAGTCGGCGACGGCGAGCCGCTGACCACGGCGTACCCGGACGGCATCACGCAGGCCGCCAGCTGGGACCCGGCGATGCAGCGCAAGGTCGGCGCCGCCATCGGCGCGGAGGCGCGCGCGAAAGGCATCGACGTGCAGCTCGCACCGGGTGTCGACATCGCACGCACGCCGCTCAACGGCCGCGACTTCGAGTACGCCGGGGAGGACCCCTACCTCGCCGGCCAGACGGCCGTCGCGGAGATCGAGGGCATCCAGAGCCAGCATGTCGCGGCGACGGTGAAGCACTACGCCCTCAACGACCAGGAGACGAACCGCATGACGGACTCCTCCGACGCCGACGAGCGCACCATGCAGGAGATCCACCTGCCGGCCTTCGAGGCGGCCGTGCGGCAGGCGCACGTGGCGTCGGTGATGTGCAGCTACAACCGCGTCAACGGGACCTATGCCTGCGAGCAGCCGTACCTGCTCACCAAGGTGCTCAAGGGGCAGTTCGGGTTCGACGGCTGGGTCATGTCGGACTGGGGCGCCACGCACTCGACCGTCGCAGCCGCCAAGGCGGGGCTCGACGAGGAGCAGAACATCACGAAGGGGCAGTACTTCTCCGCCGCCCTGATCGCTGCGGTCCAGGCTCACCGGGTGCCGATGAGCCGGGTCGACGACATGGTCGTGCGCCTCATGCGGCCGCTGTTCCGGCTCGGGATCTTCGACGACCCGCCGCCCAGCGAACCGGGGGCCTTCGCCGCCGACCCGAACACCGATGCCCACAAGCAGATCGCGCTGCGGGCAGCCGAGGGCGGCGCCGTGCTGCTGAAGAACACCGGCGTGCTGCCGCTGTCGGGGGCGGGCAAGCGGATCGCTGTCATCGGGGGACCGGCGGGGCCGGCCGGCGCGCAGAGCTTCTACCAGGGCGGCGGCAGCAGCCGGGTCCCGCTCGAAGGCCCCAACGGCTCCGTCGTCAGCCCGCTGCAGGGCATCGTCTCCCGCGCCGCTCAGGATGGTGACGCGGTGACCTACGCGGACGGTTCCGCGACCGCAGACGCCGTGGCCGCCGCCCGTGCCGCGGACGTCGCGGTGGTGTTCGTCGCCGACAGCGAGACAGAAGGCGTGGACCGCTCCAGCTTGGCGCCCAGCGACGCGACCTGCTCCCTCGTTGGCTGCGTGCCGGGCAGCGGCACCGACCAGGACGCCCTCGTCGCGGCTGTCGCGCGTGCCAACCCCCACACGATCGTCGTCCTGCAGACCGGGGGACCGGTGGCGATGCCGTGGCTGTCGGCGGTGAAGGGCGTCCTCGAGACCTGGTTCCCGGGTGAGCAGGACGGCCACGTGGTGGCCGCGCTGCTGTTCGGCGACGTCAACCCTTCGGGGAAGCTGCCGTACACCTTCCCGAAGAAGCTCAGCGACTCCCCGATCCGGAGCGCCAGGCAGTACCCCGGAGTCACCGACGGCAAGGGCGTCCCGCACTCGACCTACGGCGAGGGGCTGCTCGTCGGCTACCGGTGGTACGACGCCAAGCGGATCACACCGCTGTTCCCCTTCGGCTTCGGGCTGTCGTACACGACCTTCCGGTACTCGGGGCTGCAGGTGTCGGGGACAACCGTGAGCTTCGACGTCACGAACACCGGCTCGCGGACGGGCGCCGAGGCGGCGCAGCTCTACGTGGGCTTCCCGACAGCCGCGCACGAGCCGCGGAAGCAGCTCAAGGGCTATCGCAAGGTGCAGCTCCGGCCGGGTCAGACAGCGAGAATCAACCTGTCACTGGACGCTCGCGCGTTCCAGTACTGGCGGACGGCGTCGCACTCGTGGGCCACCGCACCCGGCTGCTACACCGTCCGGGTCGGCGGTTCGTCGGCCAGCCTTCCACTGTCGGGCCTGATGAGGCTCGGCGCGGCGGCCTGCGGTAGGCGGTAGCGGTGAGACATGGCCCTTCGCGGGGTACGACGCAGGCATGACGTCACCCGACGCGCTGCCCGACACCGCGATGGCCACGTGCAGCGAGGACGGTTCTCCCGGGGAGCGCGTCCCGGATCCGCTGCGGCCCGAGGATCTGCCGATGCTGGAGGAGCTGCGCCGGCACGGGGAGCCGGTCGTCACGGCGGTCGAGGACACCGAGCTTCCCAAGGACTGACCGCCGCTCCCGGAGGTACTCGGGCTCGAGGTCGTCGTGGTAGCTGTACCGGTCCGAGGGCGGGACGACGCGGTCGAGAGCGGCGCCGAGCAGCACGGCGGCATGGTCGACGAGGTGCTCCCCGAGCAGGTCGGAGCGGCGCGCCAGCTCGTCGTACACCCGCTCCGGCAGGTGCGACGTGAGCCGCCGGCCGTCCCGGTGTGCCTCCCAGAACCGGGTGTCGTGGAGCCGGCCCCCCTCGAGCGGGAAGATCTCGCTCAGCGGCTTCTGCGGGACTGTGAACAGGTCAGGTGCTTCTCGCAGAGCGCTGAGGAACACCGTGGCGACGTCAGGCTTGACGGAGTACTTCGTCCGAAGGGTGCGCGGGCGAACGGTGAGGACCACGCCGGTCAGGCGGCGCAGCGTGAGGTCCCAGCGGCCGTCAGGCAGGCGGAACGCGAGCGACCAGGAGGTGAGCTCGCGCCGCACGGAGGCGACGGTCTTGGAGGTCGTCGCGCCTCGGGCCGTGAGGGCGGCGAGCAGGTCCTCCTCCGTTCAGGGAGCGAGGGGCAGCAGCTGGTCGTGGATGGCTTGAGCGCAGGCAGAGGGCATGGGGCTGCAGCCTGCTCCGTCCGCGCAGCTCGTGCCGACACTTGTCCACAATACCCGTTCCAAAAATAGTAGAACGAATCGCCAAGGAGCGCTACATGTCTTTGAAAAAAAGTTCTACACACGGGGTTGTCCGGGAGGTCGCGAGGGGATACTGTGTTCGAATCACCGACGAAAGGGAGGGGCAGGACATGCTGGACACCGCCCCTCCCGACGTGGGTTTCGGGGAGCTCCCGAGCGAGATCCCGGAGTGGATGACCTGGGAGGCGCCGCTCCCGGAGCCACCGACCTGCGACTGCGGATGCGGGCCGCCCGAGCCGGTCCTGCCGGAGGAGCCCGTGGCGTGGGCTGTCCCGGGAGTGACGCCGTTCGGTGCCATCGAGCGGTTCACCGAGCTGCCCGCGGTGGGCGCCGACATCGCGCAGCTGTCGGCACTGGTGGACCGGCTGGAGAAGACGAGGCCGGCCGACCTGCCGGGCGCGCAGGCGCTCGCGGACGGCGAGGCCCTGCTCGAGCTGGAGCAGCGGCTGCGGGTCCTCAATCTGCGCCGGATCGGGGACGTGGCGGCTCGGGGACTGCACGAGCTGGTCGGGTTCCGGTCGGCGAAGGCGTGGACCCGGGCTCATCGGCCCGATGGCGACGCAGGCGACGCCCGGCTGGCCGCGCAGCTGCGGATCCATTCCGCTCTGCAAGCCGCTGTCGAGCAAGGCACCGTGCCGCTGGCTGCGGCGCGCAAGGTCGCGCTGGCGCTGACCAAGGTCAGCAGCCACGTGGACCGGGCCGACGGCCTCATCGACGGGCAGCCCGGCGACGAGGTGCTGCCTGCCGTCGTCCAGCACGTGCTGGCCTTGGTCTGCCGGCACCTGCTGGGGCTCGGTGAGACCGATCCCCGGCTGCAGGAGCTCGTCGACAGGGCGCAGCGGGTGCTCGCGACCGGGTCGCAGCTGGAGGTGCTGGAAGGGGCCTTCACCTGGCTTGCCGAGCAGATCCCCGCTCGTCAGTTGAGCGGCCCGCTCGACGAGCTGGTGATGGCGCTGCTCCCGAGCGAGCTCGAGGAGCGCGGTAACAAGGGGCACGCCCGGCGCGGCCTGTCGCTGACGCCGCTCGAGGACGGCTCGGGCTGGCACGTCTGCGGCGACCTCGACCTCGAGGCCGGCGAGCGGCTGTGGGTCGCGCTGCGCGCTGAGGCGGCGCGCGACCCCCGCAACCCCTCGGACACCAGCGCGTGGGAGAAGGGGCGCGACAACGGCGACGCGGATCTCTGGGGCCTCGGCGCCGATCTGGCGGGCGTGGAGCACCCCCGCGGTCGCGCCCAGCGGCTCCACGACGCGCTGTCGCGGCTGCTGGGTCGCTACCTGGAGCAGGGGCTCGGCGGGACGCATGCGAAGCGGCCCGTCCAGGTCAGCGTGACGATCCCGGAGGCCGCGACCGCCCAGCGACCCGGGGCGCCGCCGCCGAGAGCCGAGAGCGGACGGCTCATCCCGAGAGGGGTCGTCCGCAGGTGGTGGTGCGACAGCGCGGTCACCGCCTACGTGATGGGTCTCGGGGGCAAGGCACTCCGTGCCGTGCACGGCCAACGAACACCCTCCGCCGCGGAGCTGCGAGCCCTCTCGATCGAGAGCGGCGGACGGTGCATCGGTGATGGCTGCTGCCCCGACACCCCCGACCTGCTCGTCCCGCTCCGGCCGCACCACGTGCTCGGCTTCGCCGAGAACCAGAGCACCCGCCTCGACGAGATCGTCCCGGTCTGCGACACGCTGCACCACGACATCCACGACGGGCAGCGGACGGTGCGGCTCCGCGACGGCCGCTACCTCAACGAGAGGGGCTTCGTGGACCGGCCCACCCTGTTCGACGAGCCGCCGTTCTGACGCTCGGCGAGCCGGGCGAGGTTGAGCAGCTGGCGGCGCATCATGACGAGATCACCGAGCGCCAGCGCCGGGGTCAGCAGGTTGCGGCGGCTCCAAGGAGCGACGTGGTCTCAGAGCTCGGCCTCGCCGCAGGACAGCACGACGTCCTCGACGAACGCCTGGTCGCCTGGAAGCAGCACGTTGAGCCGCACCTCGCAGTCGCAGAACCCGCCCCGGCTCTCGAGGTAGTCGACGACGTGGTCGGCGTCGCAGTCCTGCCAGGACAGCCACAGCTCGGTCATGGCCAGGGTGCCGTCGCAGCCGCCGGGCTGCTCGGCCCGCACCAAGAAGCACTCGAGGCACTCGTGCGGACGGGGGAGCGGTTCATAGGCGAGAGAGATCATGCGGGCAGCCTGCCGAGGAGCGACCGAGCCCGTCCGCGGCCGTCCACAGCCGGCCGGCGTCCACACATCTGCCAGGATCACGGCATGCGCGACTCGGTGACCGTCCACATGAAGGCCACGCCCGAGCAGGTCTGGGCGCTGGTGAGCGACGTGACGCGGATCGGGGAGTTCAGCCCCGAGACCTTCGAGGCCGAGTGGCTCGGAGGGGCCACCGGCCCGGACGTGGGTGCCCGCTTCCGCGGTCACGTGAACCGCAACAACAGGGGCGTGAAGTACTGGACCGAGTGCCGGGTGGTGGAAGCCACCCCCGGCAAGGCGTTCGCGTTCGAGGTCCTCACGGGCGGACGCGCCACCAACACCTGGCGCTACGACCTCGAGCCTGCCGGCAACGGCACGGACGTGACGGAGTCGTTCAGCCTCGCTCCGATGCTGCCGCTGCGGCTCTACTGGGCGCTGCTCGGCTGGACCCGCGGGCGCACCAACCGCGAGGGCATGCGCACGACGCTGGAGCGCATCAAGGCGGTGGTGGAGGGGTGACCGACCGGCAGCACGACCTCGTCCTGCACGGCGCCACCGGCTTCGTCGGCGCCCTGACCGCCAAGCACCTCGCGCAGCACGCCGGCGGCGCCCGGATCGCGCTGTCCGGCCGGTCCAGGGACAAGCTCGAGCAGCTGCGCAACAGGCTGGCCGTCGACTGGCCGGTGCTCGTCACCGACGCCGCCGACGAAAGCTCCGTCCAGGCCCTGGCGCAGCGCACGAAGGCCGTCGCCACCACGGTCGGGCCGTACGTGAAGCACGGCCTGCCGCTGGTCAAGGCCTGCGCCGAGGCCGGCACGTCGTACGCCGACCTCACCGGCGAGGTGCTGTTCGTCCGGGACAGCCACGCCGAGGCCCACAAGCTCGCCAAGGACACTGGCGCCCGGATCGTGCACGACACCGGCTTCGACTCGGTGCCGAGCGACCTCGGGGTGTGGCTGCTGCACCAGCAGGTCACCGCGGACGGCGAGGGAACGCTGGCCGACACCGTCCTGCTCGTCGTCTCGATGCGCGGCGGGATCAGCGGCGGCACCGTCGACTCGTTGCGCACCATGGTCGACGAGGTGAAGGCCGACAAGCAGCTGCGGGGCGTGCTCGCCGACCCGCACGCTCTCAGTCCAGACCGGCTCCTCGAGAGCGAAGAGCAGCGGGACGTCATGACCCCGAGCAGGGACCCGCTGCTCGGTCGCTGGGTCGCACCGTTCGTGATGGCCTCCTACAACACCCGCATCGTCCGGCGGAGCAACGCACTGCTCGGCCATGCCTACGGCCCGGGGTTCCGCTACCGCGAGGTGATGAGCGTCGGCCGCAGCCCGCTCGCTCCCGTCCTCGCGGGCGGGGTCACGGTCGGGGTCGGCGCGCTGGCGGCGGGCATGGCACTGCCCGGGACCCGGCAGCTGCTCGACCGGGTGCTCCCCAAGCCCGGCGAGGGCCCGTCGGAGAAGACCCGGGAGAACGGCCACTTCCGGATCGAGGTGCACACCCGCACCAGCACCGGCCCCCGCTACGTCGCCACCGTCGCGGCCAAGGGCGATCCCGGGTACGCCGCCACGGCTGTCATGTTCGGCGAGAGCGGCTTGTCCCTTGCTCTCGACCCGCTGACCTCCGGCGGCGGCGTGCTCACGCCGGCGGTCGCGATGGGAGACGCGCTGGCCGAGCGGCTGCGGGCTCGCGGCTTCGAGATCTCGGTACGCCGGGAGAGCTGACGCAGGACATCCACCGCGGGTGTCGAAGCAAGAACGTGTTGCAGCTGGCGTCCCAGGAGGCTCCCGTGCGCTCACGTCCCGCGCTGCTCGTCGCGCTCCCGCTCGTCGCCGGGCTGCTCACCGCGCTGCCGGCGACCGGTCAGGCAGCACAGCCCTGTCCCGGCACCCGCGAGACTGCGCGCGCCGTCACCGCGCACGGCCAGCCGTCGTCGTACCGGGGAACCGCCTGCACCGTCCGGACCGGGTACCTGACGAGCGAGACGCACGTGCGCGTCGCACCGAACGGGATGGTCGTCCAGCAACCCGCGCAGACGGTGCCCGGGGTGGCCGGGACCGGGTTCGTGCCGGGTGCACCAGGCCCGCGGCCGCAGACCCAGTTCACCCCCAGCGGCTTCGCCATCACGAGCAACGGTGGCCGCAGCTTCCGCTACGTCGAGCCCGCAGATGTGCAGTGGGTGGCGTCGGACGGGGCCATCCACATCGACAGCGTGACCGGCCGGCTCTACTACTACGCCCTCAGCCCCGTCGTCGTACCGGCCAGCGGCATCCCGGTGCCGGACCAGCTGCCGGCCGGCTACGCGCACCTGCTCACCAGTGACGACGGCGGCCGGACCTGGTTCAACACCCAGGCGCCCGGCTACGTCGAGTCGGAGAACCCCCGGTTCACCTCCGGGCCGGCGCCACGCGGCGGTGACCGGCCGGTGCCGGGGGAGCGGGTCGCCTACTGGTGCGGCAACACGGTGCTGTTCGCGTACGGCGAGCGGGACTGCTGGCGCACCCTCGACGGCGGCCACACCTGGGAGTACCGCTCGACGCTGCTCCGCCGAGGCGCGCCGGTCCACGCCCAGTGCGGCCGGGCCGAGGAGTCCTTCGACGCGGGCGACGGCTACTACCCGCAGGCCGGTCCGGACGGGTCGCTGTGGACGCTGGTGTCCTGCGGCGGCACGACGTACCTCGCCCGCAGCAGCGACGAGGCGAAGACCTTCCCGATCCTGCGGAAGGTCCCGGTTCTGGACGAGCTGCGGGTCGACAGCCGCGGCACGCTCTACGGCGTCACGAGGTCAGGCACGAAGCTGCTGCTGCGGACCTCGCGGGACGCCGGCCGCACGTGGACCGCACCTGTCGACCTGGTCGCGCCGGCCCGCCGCGGCGCTGCCCTCGGCCAGTGGGCGATGTCGCTGCGCGGCCCTGGCCAGGTCGCCGTCGGCTACCTCAGCGCGCACAAGGGCGGCGGGTACGACGGGTCGGTGACGGTCCAGCGCGGCGCCGCCCTGGTGAGCGCCACCGTGCACGACGGGCGGACCCAGCTCGTGACCCGTCCGCAGAGCGCCAAGGACGACTACATCGACCTCGACGTCGCGCCGGACGGCTCGGCCTGGGCGTCGTTCTACGGCGACTGCGTCGGTGTCGCGGCCTGCGCGGCGTCGTCGACGAACCCGATGGCGAAGGCCGGCGTCCTGCTGCACGTGGGCTGAGACCGGCTCACCGGCGCTTCTCGCCGACCGTCGGTGTCGCCTTCACCTTCCCCCGCCGGGCGTCATAGACGTCGCGCAGGACCACCTGCACGATCCCTGCCACCGGGATCGCGAGCAGCGCACCGAGGATGCCGGCGAGCTCGACGCCCAGCAGGATGCTGAGCAGCACGACCAGCGGGTTGATCTTCACGGTCCGGGACAGCACGACGGGTTGCAGCAGGTGGTTCTCGAGCTGCTGGTAGACGACGAAGAAGATGACGGCCACGATCCCCGCGGTGACGGAGTGCAGGAAGGCCACGCTGCACGCGATCACGGCGCCGATGGTCGCGCCGATCAGGGGCACCAGGTCGGCGATGGCGACGAACACGGAGATGACGCCGGCGTAGGGCACGCCGGCGATGGACAGCATCGCGTACGTCAGGCTGCCGCAGATCACCGAGATGACCAGGTTGCCGGCCATGTAGCCGGTCACGGACCGGGCGCAGTCCCGGCCGACCCGCTCCACCCGCTCGCGACGATCGTCGCTGAGGGTGCTGAGGCCGGACTCCAGCAGTCGCGGACCCTCGAGCAGCAGCAGGAACGTGAGCACCGCGATGCTGATGACCGCTGCCAGCGTGCTGGCGATGGTGCTCAGCACGTGCGTGGCGCTGCTCCCGAGGCCGAGCGCCTGCTTCTTCAGCTCGTCTCTGTGATCGGCGACGTAGGTGTCGATGTGGAAGCGCTTGACGAGGTCACCGACCGGTCCTTCGCCGTGCTTGGCCTGGTCGACGTACGCCGGCAGCTGGTCGGCGAACTGCCTGCCCTCCGTGATGATCGGCGCGACGAGCAGCGTCAGCACGCCGCCGAGCAACGCGCCTCCGACGACGAAGACCGTGAGGACCGCGACCGACCGGGGCGCCCGCAGCCGGCGCTCGGTCACGTCCACCAGCGGCCAGAGCGCGGTCGCGAGGAACGCCGAGACGACGAGCCAGACGAGGATCTTCGCGACCTCCATGAGGATCAGCACGGCCACCGCCGTCGCCAGTACGAGCCCGATGGTGGCGAGGATCGTCCGGACCGGCACGGCTTGCTGGCGAGCTGCTGGCATGGCCCAACTCTGCCCGGTCCAGGCCGGCCGGCCCCGCAGGCGGCGCACGCGCGTGTCGGCGGCCGCCGCCGGCGAGCTCGGATGCCCGATCGCCTAGGTTCCGAAGGATGAGAGGCGACCTGCACGCGCAGACCATCAGCATCGCGGGTGACGGCGGGACCCAGATCGAGGCCTACCTCGCCAGCCCGCTCGACGACCGGCCCCGCGGTGGGGTCGTGGTCCTCCACCACCTGCCCGGCTACGACGCGGCGACGAAGGAGATCGTGCGCCGCTTCGCGGCGGAGGGGTACGACGCGATCTGCCCGAACCTGTACTCGCGCGAGGCGCCCGGGCTCGATCCGGACGACGCGGCGGCGCTCGTGCGCGCGCAGGGCGGTGTCCCGGACGAGCGGCTCGTGGGCGACGTCACAGGGGCGGCGGCGCACCTGCGGGGGCTGCCCTCGTCCAACGGCAAGGTCGGGTCCATCGGGTTCTGCTCCGGTGGGCGGCAGGCGTTCCTGTCGGCGGCGACAGTCGACCTGCAGGCGGCCGTCGACTGCTACGGCGCGTTCGTCGTCGGAGACGTCCCGGAGGGCTTCCCGCTCAAGGTGACGTCGCTGGAGCACCTGGTGCCATCGCTGCGCTGCCCGGTGCTCGGGCTGTTCGGCCTCGAGGACAGCTACCCGCCGCCGTCGGACATGGAGCGGCTCGACGCGCTGCTGACCGAAGCGGGCAAGGAGCACGCCTTCCACTACTTCGAGGGTGCGGGGCACGGCTTCTTCTCGGTCGACCGCCCGTCGTACCGGCCGGAAGCCGCCAAGGAGGGCTGGCGGCTGATCCTCGGCTGCTACGGCAAGGAGCTGTCCTGATGTGCAGCTACGCGACGGCGCACGTGCCGCTGGGGCGCTCCTCGGGCAAGGGCTCCGCAGGATGGTTCCCCCTCGAGGAGGCCACGGTCTACCTCGACCACCCCGTCGACGCACCGGTCGACCACTCGCTCAACATCGACTTCCGGCGTGGTGCCGAGCGGGTCGCCGTGGAGCTGGAACCGGTTGCGGCCCGGGAGCTGGCTGTGGCAATCCTGAGCATGCTCGACGGGAGGGTTTGAGATCCGCCCGATGCGCCAAGGGTCCCCGGGTGGACGTCTCCATCGCACCCCTGACCGACGTGAGCACGTGGGCCCGCGGCAACGGGCTCCAGGCCGTGCTGATCGTGATCGGCGCCGTGCTGGCCGGCCGGCTGATCGGCTGGCTGAGCGGCCGGCTCGAGGGCCGCATCGACGAGGGGAGCGCAGCCCTTGTCAGGTCCGAGGCCGCGAAGCACCGGCACGCGGTGGTGCAGGTGCTCAGGTACGTCGCCATCCTGGTGCTCTGGACCATCGCGACCTTCCTCGTGCTGCAGCGGTTCGGCATACCGGTCACCGGCATCGCCGCGCCGGCCGCGGCGCTGGGCGTCGCGCTCGGTCTCGGCGCACAGCGGTTCGTGCAGGATGTGCTGTCCGGGTTCTTCGTGGTGGCCGAGCGGCAGTACGGCTTCGGCGACGTGATCCGGCTGAACCTGGGCAGCGGCGTGGTGCCGGTCACCGGCACCGTGGAGGACGTCACGCTGCGGGTGACCCAGATCCGCACGGCCGACGGCGAGGTGGTGATCACCCCCAACGGCCAGATCATGCAGGTCACCAACCTGTCTCGGGACTGGGCCCGGGCGGTGGTGGACGTCCCGGTGCCCGCCGGCGTCGACGTGAACGCGGTCTCCGACGGCCTGGTCCGGATCGGGCAGCAGGCCTTCGAGGACAAGCACCTGCACGAGCTGCTGCTCGACCCGCCCAGCGTGACGGGCGTCGAGTCGCTGCGCCGTGACGAGCTCAGCATCCGGCTGGTGGCCAGGACGCTGCCCGGCAAGCAGTTCGAGGTCGGGCGGCAGCTCCGGCGCAGGATCGCCTCCGGGCTGCGTGAGCAGGGCATCGTGCTCGCCCCACAGCTGGACACCGCCGTGCCGACGGGCCAGGCGTCATGAGGGCCTGGCTCGGCCCCGTCCGCCGGTCGACCGTCTTGCTCGCTGGGCTGTTCGTCGTGCTGCTCGCGGTCTACCTCCTGGTCCGCCCGGCCCCCGCCGCGGCCATCCGGCGGGTTCCGGTCGCCCCCGCTCCCGCCCCCAGCCCCAGCCCGACCTCACGGCCGGCAGAGACTGTCCGACCGGCGCCGAGCCCCGTCGCCCCGTCGCGGGTGCTCCCGTCGCCCACCTCGTCCGCTCCGAGCCCGACCCGCACCCCGAGCCCGTCGGCAACGCCCACCAGCACACCGGTGCTACCGCTCCCGACCGGGTGACCGGTGCGACCCAGCGAGTTCCACCGCGCCAGGACACGGTGCTGCTCGCCTTGTCGCGGTGCTCCGCGCCTCAGTTCCAGGGGCGTCGGCGGACGGTGCTGGTCGTGTGCTGGATCTGGCGGATGCTGCGCAGCCCGCGCAGCGCGAGCTGCTCCTGCAGCCGGTCCTGCTCGTCGCCCCGGCGGTAGTTCTGGAACAGCGGCGAGAGGTGCCTGATCGTCACGTCGTCGATCATGCCGAGCCGGGCGCCCTCCCGGACCCGGTCCCACCAGAGCAGCTCCACGCCCCAGCCCATCCCCCAGTCGGGGAACGGCAGGAACAGCGTGCGGGCGCGCGCGGCGACGGCGAACAGCGGACCGATCTCGACGAAGGTGGTGTCCCGGCTCCGCAGCCACGGCCGCCGGCGGGAGAACAGGTAGGACGCATGGCTGCCGCGCCAGGGCTGCGCGGGTTGCGCGAGGTCCCAGCCGCCCTCGCGGAAGAGCGCGAGGAAGCGCGCGAGGTCGCCGCGGGCGAACGCCACGTCGTCGTCGGACACGACGATGTCGGTGTGGGCGGGGGCCGCCTCGTAGAGCTTGTTGAGGAGCTGGCAGCGCGGCCCCTTGCCGACGCCGAGCGTCCACCGGTCGAGCTGAGGGGCGGACTCGTCGAGGGCCCACAGGTGCACAGTCCCGCCGAGCGCGGCCGCCTGCTGCGCGACGCCGGCCATGATGGCGGCCTTGCGCCGGTTGTAGACACCGAGGAGGGAGAGCGATGACATCAGCTGAATCCGGCGACAGCTCGCGGGGTGTACGGCGCCTCGAGGATGCCGATCTCGTCCTCGCTGAGCTCCAGCTCCAGGGCGGCGACCGCGTCATCGAGGTGACCGGTCTTCGTCGCGCCGACGAT
>JBHEMB010000179.1:0-12389 GCA_046262855.1 Mycobacteriales bacterium
GTGATGTCCCGGCCGAAGAGCTCCACCCGGCCGGCGGTGGCCCGGACGAAGCCGCTGCAGACGTTGAAGGTCGTGGACTTCCCGGCACCATTAGGTCCGATGAGTCCGGTCAGCGCCCCTGCGGGCGCTTGCAAGGAGAGCCCGTCGACGGCAACGAGGCCGCCGAAGTGGACGGTGATGCCATGCAGCTCCAGGCCCTGGCCCTGGCGGTCGTCGTTCATGCGGACCCCACCGAGGCAGGTCGAGCTGCGAGGCGGGTCGGCCGAGTTCGCGACAGCCGGGAACGCTCGCTGCCGCGGACCCGTCCGCCGAGCTCACCGAGCACGACCGTGGCGATGGCCGACAGACCGAACAGCACAGGGAGGATCTCCACGAAGGTCCTGTTGTCGATGTAGAAGGGGATGACAGTGAGGGCGGCGGAAGCCACGAACGCAGAACGGAGCAAGCCAGGGCCGGAGATGGCAAGCACGGCCAGCAGCAGCAACGAGTTGAAGTAGGGGAAGCTGACGCCGTTCACGTAGCCGGAGACCGGCGCGAGAAGCGCCCCGCTCAGTCCGGCGAGGAAGGCGGACACCGCGAAGACAAGGACGCGCGTCACGTTGGTGTTGGCTCCGGAGCTGACCAGCATGGTGGGGGATTCGGACAGCGCCCGCAGCAGCCTTCCTATCCGGGCCCGCTCGAGGAGCAGCACCGCCACGGCGGCGACCCCGACGACCGCCAGGACGAGGTAGTAGTACGAGGTGTCCGAGCTGAAGCCCGCGGGTCGAGGGGCACGCAGCGAGCCGGAGGTGTTGAACATGAAGCGACTGGTGTACACCACCTGCACGAGCAGGATGCCGAAGCCGAAGGTCGCAAGAGCGAGGAACAGGGGTGCCAGGCGGATCGCCGGCACCGCGATGAGGATGCCGACGGGTACGGCGGCCAGAGCCGCGAGAACGACGGCGAGCCCCCAAGGAAGGCCTGCACCTGTTGCAGCGTGAGCGAACGTCGAGGCGCCGATCGCCTGGAAGCCGACCTGGCACAACGACAGCTGTCCGGAGGTGCGCACGAGCAGTCCCACGGACAGGAAGAGCACGACGCCCGCAAGGGCTGCGGTGTAGACGGGCAGGCGGGCGCCCACTACGGCAGGTACGAGAAGCAGCGCCGCGGCGGCGAGGACGAGCCCCACGCGTGACAAGGCCGGTGACACCTTCACTCGGCTGCGTTGGCTCCGGCGCTCGGTACGACCGGTCTCGACGAGTCGTCGCCGCGGGACGAGGAGCAAGACGATGAAGAGCAGGAGGAACGGAACGCTCGGCGGCAGGGACGTGAGCCCCGAGACGCCGGTGACGTAGTGGACGGTGAGCGCCTGGACCACCCCGACGGCAAGTCCACCCAGGTACGTCGTGGGGAGGTTCCGGAACAGGCCGAACGCCGCAGCTGCGAAGGCCTGCACCACCAGCAGGGTCAGGAGGCCGGCGTCCAGGCCGATGGTGGGCGCGATCAGGATCCCCGACACGGAGGCGAAGCAGCAGCCGATCACCCATGCTGTTCGGCGTACGCGGCCAGGGCTGACTCCGGTCAGGTCGAGCAGCGCCGGGTCGTCGACGACGGCGCGCATGGCCTGTCCGGTCGTGGTCTTGGAGAAGAACAGGAACAAGCCGATGGTGGTCACGAGAGCCACGACAACCACGACCACTTGGTCGGCGCCGATGCGCACCCCGGCGAGCGCGAAGCTGTTGACGGGGAGGAACTGGGGGAAGTCCCGCGAGCCGCTGCCGTAGTGCCAGGTGGCGAGGCCTTGCACGATCAGCAGCACGCCCAGCGTGGCGACGATCTTCGAGGCAGTCAGGGCACCGGCGATGACGCGCGCGAGTCGTTCCATGGCCAGACCGGCGAGGGTGCCGAACCCGAAGACCGTCAGGACCAGGACGAGGGGCCAGGGCAGGCCGCGGATCACATGCAGCTCGTAGAACACGTACGCCGCTGCCGTGGCGATGGCGCCGTGCCCGAAGTCGAAGATGCCGGAGGTCCGGTAGGTCACCACGAGCCCGAGCGCCGCGATGCTGTAGATGGACCCGGTGACGAGTCCGATGACGACGAACGTCAGCACGCTGGTACTCCTAGGCCGGTGCTTGCTGCAGGCAGATCCCGCAAGGACGCCGGCTGTCTGCCTCGGAAGGATGGTGAAGCTCGGTCTGCTTGCCGGCGACCATGGCGCACGTCGGCCGGTGGTAGCGGGTGCCGCCGGCGACGACCAGGAAGCCGGTCGGTGGTGCGGCCACGACGCCGCGCGGACCCGCTTCGGACCTCGTCATCGCCGGGAGAAGAACCTCTCGCTGCCGGCGGCGGAGCTCCAGGAAGCCCGCCAGCAGCCACCGTGCCTGCACCACTCCGGAAGCCGTCACGCCGAGGGCCGCCAGCGTGAACCAGGGATACTGCTCCACGAGTCGCGGTCGAAGGCTCGCGCCGGTCCATCCGGCGAGCACGAGCAGGGCACTCACCGCGAGCCCCACCAGCACGGCCACGTGCTGCTCCGGACGCCACGGCTGCGGGGCTGTTCGCTGCAGCCGCCCGCCATCAGGCATGAGGAGCGACCGCTTCGTGTCGAGCGAGGGCCTGGGCGATTTCGTCGAGTTTGGCGTACTCGTCACGCAGGTCCGCACTGATCCACAGCGTGCCGGCGATCCCGAGCACGAACAGCGCCCCGAGCCCCGCCGAGGCCAGGTAAGGGATCTGCTCGGCGGGATAGGCCGTCTGGCTCACTCCTACCCAGCCGACGATCAGCAGCACGACCCCGACGCCTGCAGCGATCCAGGCAGCTACGCGGTCCCACTGCGACCGCAACATCGTTGACAACATGTCAGAGCCTCGCCTTCACGCCGTACATGCGGATGAGTTGGGCGGACAGCAGGATCGCGGTGCTTGCTGCGACGAAGCAGAAGTAGAGCCAGGCGATCCCCTTCGGTAGGGGGAGGGCGGCGTTCGCAGGGCGCAGAGCGGGCGTCGGCCCTGCCACGGAGGGTCCACCGGGGAGCCCTCGGTCAGGTCCGGCGGTGATCGGAGGGAGACCTGGGCCAGCCAGCTCCCCGGAGCCGGTCCCCGTCGGGGCGCTTCCTGTGCCGGACGTCACCGGTGGCTGGGAGGAGCCGTCGTCCCGGAACGTCGGTTGCTGGTCGTCAGGGCTGCCACCGAAGGTGACGAAGGCGGTAGCACTTCCCAGCCGGTACGTCGCGCGGCTGCTGGACGTGGCGTCGTTCGTGTTCGTGATGGTGACGATGACGGCGCCACCCGTACGGCCGTTGGGGTCGTCGGCTGGGCCGACGGTGGCGAGGGTGACACCAGCTTGGGCGAGCGTTGCAGCGAGTGGCGACTCGGGCAACGGCTGCTTGGTCCCGGCGACGACGAGCTGGCCGTTGGCGAGGGCGATCTGCTGGCCGGCTACCTGCCCGCCCTCGAGCTCGAGGTGGGACGAGCGGCTGAGCTTGCCGGTGGGTGACCGGGTCGCCGTCACCCGTGAGCTCACGCGGGCCAGGCTGACGACTCCTGCCACGGTGAAGTTGTCAATCTCGGTCGTCCCCGTCGCCGAGATGGAGCCGTCGCCGGCCACGCTGGATGTCGCCTCTGCGGATGCCCGGCCACTGCGGGCTCGTGGGTTCTCGACCACCGACCCGACAGCGCTCGCGTGCGTCGACCCCTCCGTGCTGACCGACCGGAGTGCGTACGTCGGGCCCGTCGCCTCCGCCTTGGGCCGGGTCTCGCGGTCGCTTGAGACGTACAGCGGGTACTCCACCGGGAGTGACGGCCCGCCAGCGCCGGCAACCAGCCCTGGGACCCCGAGCACGAAACCGCCGGGGTACGGCGAGGAGGCGAAGCCTTGGGACGTGCCCAGCTGGTCGACGACGGCCTGTGCAGTTTGCGTCGAACCCTCCGCTGTCGCGCTGAGTGGCAGCTGGTCCGGGTTGCTCAGCTGGGCCGTCACGGCGGTGGCGGCCGACGTAGCGCGGAACGTGCCGCCGGCCTGGCTGTGCCGCGCAGCGACGACGAGGAGCCCGGCTGCCCATCCCGTAGCGGTAGCCGCGACAAGCACTCTGCTTGTGGTGCGCTTCATGTCAGGCAGATCGGCTTGCCGGCGTTGAGGACCGTCCACTTCTTGCGGACGATCTCCTGCGCGAAGTAGCACGTCGCAGCCTGCGTCGGCTTGCCCTTGGCGAAGGTGAGAGGGACCGACAGCCCATCCAACGTCTCGTTCTTCAACTTCCAGAGGGACTGCAGGATGTTCTGGCTGGTGACAGGGCCCGGGCCGACGTCGCGCAGGGCCCGCGCGAGCAGTTGCCCGGATGCCCAGATCGAGGCCGTCGCTGCGCTGCTCCCGAGATCAGGTGCGTAGCGCTTCAGCGCATCCGCGTAGATCTTTCCCGCACCCGTGTCGAGCGCCCAGCCGAACCAGTTCTGTGTCGTGAGCATCCCGTCGAGGTTCGGGTTCGTCTCCTGTGCTCCGTTGACCGTGTTTCCGGTGTTGACGAACGTGGGGTGGTACCCCTGGCGGGCGCACGACGCCGCCACCCGGTTGGTCGTGCCGACATCGGCCACGACGGACAGCGCGTCGACACCTGCGTTGCGGGCGCTGATGCACTCCGACGTGAAGTCGGGCTGCGCCAGGGAGATCTGGGCGTGGTACGCCGGTTCGATGCCCTGCGCGGCTGCGCCGCCCTGCCGGTACACGATGTCGTAGATCTCCGAGCACGCTGAAGCCTCGGCGCAGTAGAGCATCCCGAGCTTCTTCTTGTCCGCTTGCGCTGCGGTGCGCGCCAGGCCGAGGACGATGGTCCTCAGCGACGCCCCCTCGGCGAAGTACATCGGACTCTGGTGCCAGACCGAGGTGAGGTCGCCGCCCACGAACGGCATCTGCTTCTTCTCCACATACGAGCGCGGAGCCGAGGCTGTCAGCGCCATCTGGTTGCCGACAAACGCCACGACGTGCTTGTTCTCCACGAGCTCCTGTACGAGCGACCGGGTCTTGGAGGGGTCACTCTGGTCGTCCAGGGAGATCACCTTCACGGGGTGGCCGTTCAGGCCACCGTGGTCATTGGTGTACGCCTCCCAGACCTTGAGCATGGTCTGAGCCGGGGCAGTGCTCGCCCCCACTGGTCCGGAGTACCCGCCGACATTGCCGAGCAGGATGGTCGATCGCTTCGAGGAACCGCCGGACGTGCCGCCCTGCTGGCCGGTCGAGCCCGATCCGGTCGTCGTTGTGGTGCCCGGGGCACCGACCGTGCCGCTCGTGCCGGTGCTGGAACCACTCGTCCCCAACGACGACCCGGTGCTGCCGCCCGTCGAGGCGCCGCCCAACCCGTTTCCTCCGGTCGAGTCCTCGGGTCCTGTTCCCTCGGCCGCGGGGCCCCGCCCCTCTGTGCTGTCGGCACCGCTGCCTTGTGCGGCCGAGACGATCTCGCTGTGCGACAGCTGGCTGCCGCAGGCCGTGGCGGTCAACGAGACGAGAGCAGCGAAGCCGAGGAAGACGAGCACCGGCCTTCGCGGCCGAACCACCGCCGTTGCGGACATGAGACCAGCTCCCGAAATTGCCGATACCTAGATAGTTTGTCACTTGACCTCTTGCGCCAGCGTAGGCCTGACGCAACAAGTTGACAAGCGTTGGTCCGGAGTTGCCTCCGGCCGCCCAGACTGGCCCTGGGTCCTCAAAGCTGAGCCTGGGTCGGGGCCGCTCCTGAGGACGCACGCGGTGGCGGCTGGACGTCAGGCGATCGGTCCCCAGAGCCTCAGGAGTCCGCGCCGCCGGTTCTCCAGCGCTGCCTCGCGCTGCTCGGGCGTGACCGTCGTGGTGGTGGCCGGCAGGTGATCCCACAGTGCGGCGGCCTTGGTCACCCGCGTCTCCGGCACGACGGCCACGGGGGAGCGGTAGTTGCGGAAGACCAGCGAGCCTTCGCGTCGGCCCGTGGTATCCAACCAGTTCGCGACGCCAGGGTCCCGGTGGGCGACGACGACCCGGACCTTGCCGTCGGCATCCACGGTGGCCCTGCGCATGTTCACGTCGGTCTGCCGGTACATCGGGTCGAGCGACTTGGACCAGACATCGCCGAGCTGGAACGACCAGTAGACCGACGGGGGAGGGTCCAGCTCCAGGATCAGCGCCTCATCAGGGGCTAGGTCGAAGACACCGAAGGCGTAGTTCGTGAAGGAGTTCCCAGCTAACGAGGAGTCGATGGACTCGCCGGGCACGAGCGCAAGCGCGTTCCTCGCGCCCTCGGTCCTGCTCAGGTAGAAGTCGTACAGCTCGACCGCCCAGTTTGCGGTCAGGTACTTGACGACGTCGGCGGCTGCCGCGACCCGCTCCCACATGGGGAGGTCCGGCGGATCCCCTCCGCCTTCGCCGGTGTCGACAACCTCGATGTCGAGGGTGCCTGGGTCCTCGAACCAGTCAGCCATCCAGCGACGGAGTAGCAGGAAGTGATAGCGGGAGTCGCCGGAGAGCTTGATCCAGGCGCCCTCATGCTCCGTCGCGCTGAGCACGACGTCGAAGGTGCCGTCTGGTCCGGCGTAGTCGTCCAACGCGTAGTTCCCGATGGACCGAGACTCCGGATGGCCGAGAAGCCGGTCGAACACCTGGAGGGCGGCGAGGCAGACCTGACCGATCCGGCCGGTCATCCGGTAGGTCCTCGTGCCGTCCAGGAACAAGCAGCAGTAGTAGTTGTCCGGGCTGTTCTGACCCAGCGTGTAGAGGTAGGTGTTCCAGCTCGTGTGGACGTAGGCCCGTGGCCTGTCGAGGCGTGGTGCGACGGCCCAGTTGTAGGCCATTGCCTGCGCCTCGAGGAGCACGTGGTGTGCCGCAGCGCGGTGCTGGGGGTCCGACCCGAACCGCGGCGTCGCTGAGATCGCAGCGTACGACTCCGCTATCGCCTCTGAGTACGCCGTCCAGGCCTGGGCGAGCGCGGCGTCTCCGTCGACCGCAGCGGCTGCGGCCGACGGCATCACACCTCGCTCGGGACGTTGAAGTACTCCTGGTAGCGCTGGAATGCACGCCGCTCGTGCTCGATGAGATCCGCGGGGCCGGCGTCGTACTTGTGTGTCGGGCGGGCCTCTCGGGGATGGCCGTCCATGAACCTCTGCATGGCCGTCCGGCCCTCAGACGTCATCTCGATGGCGAAGTGGTCATAGATCTGCTGAGCGACTGAGACCGGGTCGACGACGAAGTCGTCGTACTGGATGTTGCAGAGGCTGTCCTTCGGGATCACGCCGCTCTCCAGCCAGTCGATGGGCTGGCTCATCATCATCCCGCCGAGATCGGCGTTCGTCAGCGCAGCGAGCGAGTCACCCAGGAACGGCTTGTCGCTGTGGATCCACTGGAGCGTGCCGATCAGGTTGACGACCGAGGCCATCGCCTTCACCGGATCCCGGTGCGTCCACACCAGTCCCATGTCGGGATAGACCGACAGCATCGAGGGAAGCTGTGTCAGGGCGTACGGCGACTTCAAGATCCACGTACGGCGCGGGTTCTTCCACTGCAGCAGCTTGAGGATCCGCTTCTCGTACTGGATCGCGAGCCGGTCGTCCTGCGTCGTCATGTACGCGGCATAACTGGGTGCCTGCCCAAGCATGGACGTGAACCACGCCAGCGACCGGAATGCCAGGCAGTCCAGGTGAATCGTCTCGGTGCCGAGCCGGGCGCCGAACTCGTGCATCGAGGCGATTTCCGGGGTTACCCGGGACCGCATCGACGTGATCTTCTCGGCGCGCTCGATGCGCGGGTCCGTGAAGTAGGTCTCCTTCTCCGGCGGGGGACACGGGAACATCGCCTCCCACTCGGTGGTCGTCTGGTTGTCGGGATCGGCCGCCAACATGTTCTGCAGGATCGACGTGCCCGTGCGCCCCTGTCCGATGATCAGCAGGGGCTTCTCGATCTGCTGGTCGTCGATCTCCGGGTGCCGCTTGTACGTGTCCTCGATCTGCAGCCGGCCCTCGAGGAACATGAGCATGTCGGCACGGACCATGAGCCGGCCCATGAGGTTCAGCTCCGACTCCTCGTCGAGCGACCTGGCCAGGACCTGGAAGGGCTCGGCCCAGTCGTCGGCGCCGAAGTCCTCCAGGCCGGTGTTGGCCTTGGCCGCAGCCAACAGGCTGTTCTCGTCGAGCGGTACAACCGCGCGAAGGTCGAGGTGAGTGCCCTCCGCGTTGACCCGGCGGACCCACTCCGGGCGCTCCGGCGGAGTCCAGGTGACTCGGCGGACGTCGCTCTCAAACGCTTGCGTGGACATCGGCGCCTCCAGATCGGCAGTGGCCATGCAGCTTTCCGGTTGACGTGCCTCGCTGACGGTTGGTCGCGCGCGCGTCCGCCTCCCTCTGGACAGTAGGGGCCAGATACTCTATGGCGCAACCATCGGGAACTAGAAGTTATGGCGTGGCCGGGTACCGGTCCGCCACAGCTTTCGGTTCCCGAGCCGGCGCGGTCAGCATCTCCGGACGGGGTGTCTGCCACGCCAGCAGTGAGCGGACACCGAGACCGCCATCGACGGGGAGGACGGCTCCGTTCACGTAGCCGCCGGCGGCCGATGCCAGGAACAGGGCTGCGTGCGCGACGTCCTCCACGCGGCCCGGGGACGGCGGCTCCGCCCGACGCCAGGCGTCGGGCGAGGTGTCTGGCGCGACGCCGCGGCTGCGACCCCCGTCACCGTGGTCGACGGCGATCGCACCGACCCGGATGGCGTTGCAGCGGATCCCGAGATGGCCGTAGCCGGCGGCGACGGCACGGGTCATCGCCTCCAGGCCGCCCTTGCCGGTCGCGTAGGCGTCGAAGCCGGGCATGACGAGCGCGGCGGTGATGGAGGAGATGTTGACGATGCTGCCGCGCCTGCGCTCGACCATGGCCGCCAGAGCTGCCCGGGTCGGGAGGTACGCGCTGGTCAGGGTCTGGTTGATCAGCCGCGCCCAGTTCGCCGGCTCGATATGCCCGAGTGGTCCGTCGACGTCACGGCTGTGCAGCAGGTCGGTCGGTCCGGCGTTGTTGACCAGGATGTCCAGCGGACCAGTGGCTGTCAGGAGAGCCTCGACGTCCGCTGGCTCGCTCACGTCCGCGCGCACGAACTCGACGCCGAGCGTGTCCGCTGCCTGCTCTCCCACGTCGGCACTGCGGCCGCAGATGACGACCCTGGCGCCGTAGTCGCGGAACAAGGCCGCCGTGGCCAGCCCGATGCCCTTGCTGCCGCCGGTGACCAGCGCCGTCAGCCCGCCCAGGTCGAAGGAGCTCACGCCGGAGCCGAGGCTCATGGGGTTGCCCGTGCGGCATCCAGAACCGGTTTGAGACTGGACAGGATGTCCATCCAGACGGCGGCACTGTCGATCTCGGAGCAGAAGTTCGTCTCCACGATGACGCCCTCGTATCCCGCGTCGACCACCTCGGCGGTGCGTGCGGCGATCTCGTCGACCGTCATCCGGTGGCCGGAGGTGGACTGCATGGCGACGCGGTAGAGGACATCGACCGGCGGTAGGCCGTCTGGACGCTGCTCGTTGATGACGCCGAGCATTTCGCCGACCTGGCTGACGGGCATCGAGCCTGGGTTCCAGACGTCGAAGTGCCGTGCGGTGCGGGCCAGCCCCTTGGCAGACCACATGCCTGACATCAGACGCGGCCTCGCCACGGGCTTGGGCCGGATGATGCTGCGCGGGATGCTGAAGAACGGGCCTTCGTAGCTGACCGGGTCCTCACCCCAGCAGGCGAGCAGAGTCGGAACGAAGTCGTCCATGCGGGCACCTCGGGTGTGCGGATCGACGCCGACAGCTCGGTGCTCCTCGTGTGACCAGCCGACGCTGAGCCCCACCGTCCGCAGCCGGCCACCGCTGAGGTGGTCGATCGTCGCCAGCTGCTGGGCCAGCTTCGCCGGCCAGTGATTGCCACCGACGAGGATGCTGGTCCCCAGCTCGATGCGCTGCGTCCACGTCGCGACCGCTGCGAGGACCTCGGTCGGTCCCCAGACCGATTGATAGACCTCCGGCTGGGCGGCGGCGCTCCCGCCGTACTCCCCGTCCTGCTGCAGGGCGTAGAGGAAGTGGTCCTGCACCCACAGGTGAGCGAACCCCATGCCCTCCGCCTGCTGGGCGAAGTCCCGCAGCAGGGTCGCGTCCACCACGGGACCGAGCTGAGGGAGACAGAGCCCGACGCCGGTCATCTACACCTCTTTCGGGAGCTCGACGCGCTTGATGCGCGTGAGGCGGCTGCGCGCGATGCGCCATCGCCCGTCGGACCCCTTGCGGTACTCCTCGGTGTAGTGACCCCAGCCCGTGTGGGAGGCGTAGGAGCTGCTCGTAGGCATCTCCACCAGGTCGTACATCGGCCAGATCCCGGTGGCGTGGGTGTCGTCGAGGATCTCGATCTCCGGTACATGACCGTGGTGGACCGACAGTCCCTGCTCGAAGTGCCGGGCCACACTCGCGAGGAACTCCGCCTTGCTGCGCGGCCCACTCGTCGACTCGGCGAAGTCCACCTGCAGGTCGTCGGTGAACAGGTCCGCGAACTCGTCCCAGAGCCGGAGGTCCACGCACCGGAAGTACTTGGCCTTGAGCTGCCGGATGTCCTCGACGGCGGCGAGACGTCGCACGATCTGCTCGAGCGTCTCCGGGGACGTGGCGGTGGTCGTCATGGCTCTCCCAGTAGGCGGCACAGCGGACACATGCTTGACAGAAACTCTAGAGATGGAACATCGAGACCACAAGCACTTGTGCCGTTGACGAGTTCTTGCGTGCCCCCGGTCAGCCGTAGCTCGGGTCGCCCGCATCCCGTCGGGCTGGCGCCGCCACCCCGGGGACGGCCACGAACCCGCGCTGCTGCAGCTGCCACTCAGGAACGAGCCGCCGGTGCTGAATGCGCCAGCCCACGCCGTCGCGCCACGTGAAGTCGTCGACGTACCTGGCGCCCAGGACCCGCAGCGCCTCGTCGCCTGCCACCACGTGGTAGGCGACGAGGTAGCTCTCGACGTGGGCTCGGTCGCCGTCCAACTCGATGCTGACGTTGCTCAGCGTGTGCATGGTGGAGGTGAACCGCTCGGCCAAGACCGGCATCACCCAGGCGAGATAGGCGTCGATCGACCCGGAGAACGCGTCGCCGTGGTCGTCGACGGCGTCGTCGTGGTACGCCGAGCGAACGAGCTCGGCGTCCATCCGGTCGATGCCGCGGCAGTAGCGCAGCAGCGCCTGGGTGATCTCCTCGTGCGCGGTCATGCGGGGGTCAGCTCCACGAGCAGCCGCGTCAACCCGTGCTGTACCAGGTTCGGCGTCCAGCAGCTCAGGTCCTCCTCGGGGGCGAGCCGGAGCCGAGCAGTCCGCGCGAGCAGCGTCTCCACGGCGATCCTCGCCTCCGTCCGGGCCAGGTTGGCTCCCAGGCAGTAGTGCGGTCCCTGCGCGAAGGACAGGTGGTCGCGCCCCTCGGTACGGTCGAGCCGCAGCTCGTCGGGTTCGCCGAAGACGCCGGAGTCGCGGTTGCAGGACCCGTACAGCAGCCACACGAACGACCCGGCGGCCACCGTCACCCCACCGATCTGGGTGTCGACCGTGGCGAGGCGGAACAGCCCCTGCACGGGGGGCTCCAGCCGCAGCACCTCCTCCACGAAGGCAGGGATGAGCTCCGGGTGCTCGCGCAGCCGCGACTGGAGCGCGGGGTCTTCGGCCAGCTGGCGGCAACAGGAGGCGATGAGGCTGTTGGTGGTCTCGTTGCCGCCGGTGAGGAACAGGACGAGCGCCTGCAGCTGCTCGTGGCCCGAAAGCTCGGTGCCGGCCTCGACGACGTCGGTGACGAGGTCGTCGCGCGGGTGCTGTCGACGGTCGGCGAGTTGCGCGGTGAAGAAGTCGTACGCCTCGTCCATCGCGGTGAACAGCTCTATCACTGCGTCCCGCGGGAGGTCAGGCCGGCCGTTCGCGCGCACGAACGCGTCGGACCAGCGCTTCAGGGCATCCAGCTCGACGTCCGCGCAGCCGAGCGCCTGGGCGATCACCGTCATCGGAAGGGGCATGGCCAGGGTGCCCACGAGGTCTACCGCGGCGCCGGGCCGGGTGGCCGCCAGCGCGTCGTCCACGAGGTGTTCGGCGAGCCGTCGGATCGGCTCCTCGAGACTGGCAACCCGCCGCGGCGAGAAGGTCTTGTTGAACAACCGGCGCTGCTCGCCGTGCCGCGGCGGGTCGGCGTTCACCAGCACGGGAGCGCCGGGAGCGATCTCGAGCCGGCGTCGGGCGGCAGCCCGAACAGCCGCCGGATAGCTGGGGTCCGCGACGACGGCCGCGGCCAGGGTCGTCGCTGCTCCGGGGCCTGACTGCCGGGCGGACGACAGCTCCGCCGGCCTCAGCAACGCGTCCAGCACGTCGGCGTGCCGGGCTACGACGTACGCCGACAGCGCCTCCACCCACAG
>JBHEMB010000180.1:0-7908 GCA_046262855.1 Mycobacteriales bacterium
TCACCAGCTTGTCCTGCGCGTGCAGCAGCGCGGCCGACGACGGCAGCACGGTGTGGCCGGCATCCTCCATCGCACGGATCAGGTCGCCGGGCACGTGCTCGTGGTCGAAGGTGACGACCTCGCAGCCGGCGGCGAAGGCGAGCAGGTCCTCGGCGGACTCGTGCGACCCGACGACGACGTTGTTCGCCACGAGCGCGGCGCTGTCGTGCGTCGCATCGGCGAGGACCCGCAGCGACAGGCCGAGCGCGATGGCCGCCTGGTGCGTCATCCGGGACAGCTGGCCCCCGCCGACCATGCCGACGACCGGCAGGTCCATCGCGCCTCGCACCGTCACCCGAGCAGCCTGCGGGCCAGCTTCGCGACCGTCTCCTCGTCGACGCCGATGCTCATCGCGAGCCCGTGCACGCCGCCGTACGTCGCGTCGACCCGGTCCAGGAAGCGCTCCATGTTCGCCGCGTGCAGCCGGAAGGAGTCAGCGCTACGACGGGACATGTCCGCGTGGTAGAGCTCGGCCGCCAGCAGCCGGTCACGCACCGCCATGATCCGCTCGTCGCTGCGGACGTAGTCGTCGACGACAGCCGTCCGTGTGACGCCCACGAGTGACAGCGCCAGGGCGCACACGACGCCGGTGCGGTCCTTTCCGGCGGCGCAGTGCACGAGCACAGCGCCGTTGCGCGGGTCGGCGATCGTGCGCAGCGCCGTGGCGATGGCCTGCGGCGCGTGGTTGACGTAGTCGATGTAGAAGTGGTCCATCGCCTCGTCCCCTGCCGATTCGTCAGGGATGGCCTTCTCGACGAGGTCCTCCTTGCGGGCGTCGAACCCGTGCGGGATGAGGTCGAGGTGGAGGTGGGCGACGTCGGTCTGCCGGAGCGGCCCGGGGCCGATGATCTCGACCTCGGGGCCGGTGCGCAGATCGATGACCGTACGGAGCCCGTGCTGGCCGAGGAACTCGATGTCCTTCGGTGTCAGGTCCTGCAGGTTGTCGGACCGCAGCAGCACCCCATGGCGGGTGGTACGGCCGTCGACGGTCGGCAGTCCGCCGAGGTCACGAGCATTGACAGCACCTTCGAGCTCCAGCCAGGTCACAGCAGGACTCTATTAGCCTGGGTCGGTGCTCAGCCGTCTCCGCCCCATGGCCGCCGAGCTGTTCAAGTTCGTCGTGGTGGGCGGGTTCTGCTTCATCCTCGACACGTTGCTCGCCAACTGGTTCCACTTCGGGCTCGGGCTCGGGCCGACCACCTCGAAGACGCTGTCGACGGTCATCGCCACCGGGGTGAGCTACGTCGGCAACCGGCTGTGGTCGTTCGCCCACCGGGTGGAGGACGACCGCGGCCACGGCCAGGACGTCACCGTGTACGCCGCGATCAACGTCGTCGGGCTCGTCATCACGCTCATCCCCGTCGACGTCGCGCACTACGTCCTGAGCGAGACCAGCAAGCTGGCCTTCAACATCAGCCAGGTGCTCGGCACGCTGGTGGCGACGGTGTTCCGCTTCTGGGCCTACCGTCGGTGGGTCTTCGCCGCCGACCCGGACGCCGCCGAGCGGGCCGCTCTCGTCTAGGTCCTCCGCACCAGGTACGGCGTGAGCGACCGGTAGCCGCGGACCGCGCGGCGGTGCAGCTCCCGCGTCTCGAGGTCGTCGCCCAGCGCGGCCGCCGTGTGCTTGTCGACGAGCAGGCTGCCTGGACGCGACTCGCTCGACAGCCGCGAGGCGATGTTGACCGTCTCCCCGAAGACGTCCCCGAGCCTGGACAGCACCGGTCCGGTCGCGACACCGGCGCGCACGGACGGCAGCTCCTCGTGGGCCTCGTGGTCGTTGATCGTGTCCAGGGCGATGCTGACGGCCGCCTGCGGCTGGTCGGTCGTGTAGAGCACCCCGTCGCCGAGCGTCTTGATGACGCGCCCGTTCAGCGCGGCCACCCGCAGCGCGACGTCGCGCTCGAAACGCTCCAGGGTGCGTTCGAGCTTGCTCGCGTCCCACTCCCGCGAGGACCGCGTGAACCCGACCAGGTCGAGGAACCCGACGGACAGCACCGGCATGCCGTGGTCGCCGAAGGTCGCGATGGAGCGCTGCACCGCCGCCGCGAACTGCCGGCGCCACATGAAGACGATCAGCTCGTCCAGCTTCGGCAGCAACTCATCGGCGCACCCCGCCAGCTCCGTCAGAGCCTGTTCCGCAGGGAGGTCTCCCGCCCGGGACCTGAGCACGTCGACCTGCGCCTCGGCCAGCCGGGCCAGACCCTGGCCCATGGCACGCGCCATGACCAGCTGGCTGTCCAGGTCGACGATCCCGATCTCGAGGCATGCTGCGAAGGTCTTGAGGGCCTTGACGTCGGCGTGCGTGAACGCCTTCTCGCCGTACGGGATCTCCGCGAAGCCCATGGCCGCCCAAGCGTCCCGGGCGACGTCGGCGGGCACTCCCGACAGCCGCTCGACCTCCTCGCGGTCGAGCGTCAGGGGCTCCCCCAGCAGCAGCGCATCGAGGTCGTCCACGTGGTGCAACCTAGTGCTTCGAGGCGTACCGTCAGGAAGGTGACACCTTGGCGGACATCGCCATGACGGGGCGCCAGAAGGCGTACTACGGGATCCGCGCAGCGGCCCTCCTGGTCTTCATCCTTGCGGCGCTGCTGATGCCCAGCGGCGTGCCCGCCGGAATCGCCGCCGGCGCCGCCGGCATCATCGGGCTGCTGACCTGCATCGGCGTCAACGCAGGCGGCCCGGGCGAGCGGGCCGGGGCGCTTGAGCAGGGAGTGCGCTACGAGAAGGTGCGCGCACCGCAAGGGGACTGGCCGCCGTACCCGGACGACAAGGTCGTCGACGGCGAGGTCCTCAAGGAGCAGCCGGAGTAAGCCCGCCGCCCTGACCTCGTTGGTCGACCAGGTCGTAGACGACCCGCTGCACCCTCTCCACGTGAGGGATGTCGGTCAGCGTCACCTGGCCGCGTTCGCCGGCCGACTCGACCACGAGCGTGCCGCAGCCGAGCAGCCGCTCGAAGAAGGAGTGCTGGAAGCTCACGTCGTTGATCCGCGCGAGCGGGATGTCGCGACCCTGCCGCGCGAGGACCCCGCTGCGCATGACGACCCGCTCCGAGGTGAGGACGAAGTGCGTCGTGCGCCACTTCAGCAGGGGGACCACGAAGAGCACGACCACCAGCAGCAGGGCGATGCCGACGATGACGTAGTGCTGGGTGCTGCCATCGACCACGGCCAGCAGGAAGCCGGCCAGGGCGAGCAGCGCCAGCAGCTCGAGGAACGGGAGGAAGATGACCTTCCAGTGCGGGTACAGATCGAGCACGACCGACTCGTCCTCACCCAGCAGCTTCCGCGGGTACGCCATGCGCTGACTATGTCAGATTGAGGGCTCAGCCCTCGGACGTCAGATTGAGGGCTCAGCCCTCGGACCTCAGGTGGACCACGTCTCCGGCTGCGTATGCGGTCCCGTCGACGACGAGCCGCCCCTCGTCGTCGACCGCTTCCGCCGTACCCGTGACCGCTTCGCCGCCGGGCAGCTCGAGCCGCACCTCGCGTCCCAGCGTGCTGCAGAGCTCCCGGTACGACGATCGGGTGTCGTCCCCGAGCGCGTCGGAGACGCCGCCCAGGACCGCCTTGAGCACGGTGCCACGATCCGTCGTCGCCGCTCCCTCGAGGGCGAGTGACGTGGCCGCGGCGACCGGCAGCTCGTCGCGCCTGGTCGTGACGTTGAGGCCGATCCCGAGGATGACGGCGCCGTCGACGACCTCGGCGAGGAGCCCGCAGATCTTGCGGTCGTCGACGAGCACGTCGTTGGGCCACTTGAGCAGCGCGTCCAGCTCGCACTGCCGTCGCAGGGCCTGGGCGACACCGACGCCCGCGAGCAGTGGCACCCAGCTCAGCGGACCGGCCGGCCGGATCAGCATGCTGAAGGTGAGCCCCGCACGAGGCGGGCTTACCCAGGAGCGGTCCAGCCGGCCGCGACCCTCGGTCTGCTCCTCGGCCACCACGACCAGGCCGTGCGGCTCGCCGGCTCTGGCGCGCTCGGCGACGACGGCGTTGGTCGACCCGGTGCTGTCGAGGACGGTCACGCGGTAGCCGTCCTGGTCGAGGGCGCGCGAGAGCGCGTCTGCGCGGAGGGGTGGGCGGTCGAGGTCGCCGTACATGCTGCCTGCTTACAACAGCCGCAGCATGCCCCGATACCTTTTGCCCGTGACCGCAGAACGATTCGAAACGTCCGGACCGGACATCCACACCACCGCCGGCAAGCTCGCGGAGCTCCGCGCGAGGGTCGAGAAGTCCCTCCACCCCGGGTCGGAGGCGGCCCTCGAGAAGCGGCACGCCAAGGGGCAGCGGACCGCGCGCGAGCGCATCGAGGCGTTCCTCGACCCCGGTTCGTTCACGGAGACCGACGCGCTGGCGCGGCACCGCGCCCGGGACTTCGGCCTGGAGAAGAACCGGCCGATCGGCGACGGGGTGATCACCGGCTACGGCACGGTCGACGGCCGGCCCGTGTGCGTGTTCAGCCAGGACGCGATGGTCTTCGGCGGCGCGCTCGGCGAGGTCTACGGCGAGAAGATCGTCAAGGTCATGGACCTCGCGCTGAAGACCGGCGTGCCCATCGTCGGCATCAACGAGGGGTCGGGCGCCCGGATCCAGGAAGGCATCATGGGCCTGGCGCTGTACGGCGACATCTTCTACCGCAACACGCTGGCCTCCGGCGTGATCCCGCAGATCTCGCTGATCCTCGGCAACTGCGCCGGCGGCCACGTCTACTCGCCCGCCCTGACCGACTTCAACCTCATGGTCGACGGCGCGTCGGCGATGATGATCACCGGTCCCGACGTCATCAAGACCGTCACCGGTGAGGACATCTCCATCGAGGACCTCGGCGGCGCCCGCGCCCACAACTCCAAGAGCGGCGTGGCGCACTTCATGAGCCACGACGAGGAGGAGTCACTCGAGCTGGCGAAGACGCTGCTGTCCTACCTGCCGTCGAACAACCTGTCTGAGCCGCCCGCCTTCGATGCCGGCGATGTGCTCGAGGAGCCGCTGCTGGAGGAGCTCAACACCTTCATCCCCGACAGCAACAACGCCCCGTACGACATGCACACCGTCATCGAGGCCGTGGTCGACGACGGCGACTTCCTCGAGGTGCAGCAGCTGTGGGCGCCCAACATCATCGTCGGGTTCGGCCGGATCGAGGGCCGCTCGGTCGGGGTGGTCGGCAACAACCCGATGCAGTTCGCCGGGACGCTCGACATCGACGCGTCGGAGAAGGCCTCGCGGTTCGTGCGGACCTGCGACGCGTTCAACATCCCGATCCTCACCTTCTGCGACGTTCCCGGCTTCCTGCCTGGCGTCGGGCAGGAGCACGCCGGCATCATCCGGCGCGGCGCCAAGCTGCTCTACGCCTACTCCGAGGCCACGGTGCCGAAGGTCACGGTCATCACGCGCAAGGCCTACGGCGGCGCCTACGTCGTGATGGGCTCGAAGCACCTCGGCGCCGACGTCAACCTCGCCTGGCCGACGGCACAGATCGCGGTCGTCGGGGCGCAGGGAGCGGTGAACATCGTGCGGCGCAAGGAGATCGCGGCCGCCTCGGACCCCGAGCAGGCGCGGGCGGACTTCATCACCGAGTACGAGGACACCTTCGCGAACCCCTACATCGCGGCCGAGCGCGGCTTCGTCGACGCCGTCATCGAGCCGGCGCAGACGCGCCTCGAGGTGGCGAAGGCCCTGCGGTTGCTGCGCACCAAGCGCGAGACCCTGCCCGCCAAGAAGCACGGGAACATCCCACTTTGACCTCCCCCTCCTTGCGTCATACCTGCTGCGCCTGTGTCAGGGCCACTTCCGAGGACGCAACGTGACCGCTGAGCTGCGCCTGGTGCGCGGCGACGCCACTGCTGAGGAACTGGCGGCCGTCGTCGCGGTGCTGATGGCCCGGCCCGCGGCTGCCGCCCCCGAGGAGTCGGCGGCGCCGTCGGCCTGGGCGCGGCCCCAGCTGCGCCGGCCGCTGCCCGCTCCCGGCCCCGGCGCCTGGGTGACGAGCGGCCTGCGCCTCTAGCCTGAGCAGTTGCTGGTTACCCGTGGGTCACGGGACGAGTCGCAGGTCACATCCGGGCCCTCGATAGGCTCCGCCCCACGCTCGACGAAGGAGTGAAGTGCGCAAGGTCCTCATCGCCAACCGCGGCGAGATCGCCGTCCGGGTCGCCCGCGCCTGCAAGGACGCCGGGTACACCTCCGTCGCGATCTACGCCGAGCCCGACCTCGACGCCCTGCACGTCCGGGTGGCGGACGAGGCCTACGCGCTCGGCGGGACCACGCCCGGCGACTCCTACCTGCGCATCGACAAGGTCATCGACATCCTCGAGCAGTCGGGTGCCGATGCGGTGCACCCGGGCTACGGCTTCCTGTCGGAGAACGCGGAGTTCGCCCAGGCGGTCATCGACGCCGGGGCCACCTGGATCGGACCGTCCCCGGACGCCATCGCCGCGCTCGGCGACAAGACCACGGCCCGGCACATCGCGCTGAAGATCGGCGCCCCTCTCGTCCCGGGCACCGCCGACCCCGTCAAGGGCGTCGACGAGGTGCTCGCGTTCGTCGAGGAGCACGGCCTGCCGGTCGCCATCAAGGCGGCCTTCGGCGGCGGTGGGCGAGGCCTCAAGATCGCGCGCACCAAGGACGAGGTGCCGGAGCTCTACGAGTCCGCCGTACGCGAGGCCGTGGCGGCCTTCGGTCGCGGCGAGTGCTTCGTCGAGCGGTACCTCGACAAGCCGCGGCACGTCGAGACCCAGGTTCTGGCCGACACCCACGGCAACGTCGTCGTCGTGAGCACCCGCGACTGCTCGCTGCAGCGCCGGTACCAGAAGGTCGTCGAGGAGGCCCCCGCGCCGTTCCTCAGCCAGGCCCAGATCGACCAGCTCTACAAGGCCTCCAAGGACATCATCCGCGAGGCCAAGTACGTCGGCGCCGGCACCTGCGAATTCCTCGTCGCTGCCGACGGGCTGATCTCCTTCCTCGAGGTCAACACCCGTCTGCAGGTCGAGCACCCCGTGACCGAGGAGGTCACCGGAGTGGACCTCGTCCGCGAGCAGTTCCGCATCGCCGAGGGCCTTGAGCTGACCTTCACCGACCCGGTGGCCCGTGGGCACTCCTTCGAGTTCCGCATCAACGGCGAGGACCCGGGCCGAGGCTTCCTGCCGGCACCCGGCGCGGTCACCACGTTCGTGCCGCCGCTAGGGCCGGGGGTCCGCGTGGACACCGGCATCGAGTCGGGCTCCGTCATCGGCGGTGCGTTCGACTCGCTGCTCGCCAAGCTCATCGTCACCGGCGCCACCCGCGAGCAGGCGCTCGAGCGCTCCCGCCGGGCGCTGGACGAGCTGACCGTCGACGGGATGGCGACGCTCATCCCGTTCCACCGCAAGGTCGTGAGCGACCCCGCCTTCACCAGCGAGCCGTTCACCGTGCACAACCGCTGGATCGAGACGGAGTTCGACAACGACCTTCCGCCGTACGGCGGGACAGCCGGCGCCGAGGACGACGCCGAGCCCCGCCAGACCGTCGTGGTCGAGGTCAGCGGCAAGCGGCTCGAGGTCACCCTGCCGTCGGGCTTCGGTGCCGGCGTCGCCGCTCCCGCCGCGAAGGGCCCCGCGAGGCGCAAGGCGGCCGGCAAGGGCGGTGCCGCGGCATCCGGCGACACCCTCACCTCGCCGATGCAGGGGACCATCGTCAAGGTGGCCGTCGAGGACGGTGCTCAGGTCGAGGCCGGCGACCTCATCGTCGTGCTCGAGGCCATGAAGATGGAGCAGCCGCTGAACGCCCACAAGGCCGGCACCATCACCGGCCTGGCCGCGGCTGTCGGTGAGGTCGTCACCGCCGGCGCCGCCCTCTGCGAGATCAAGGACTAACCCCGCACCCCCACCCCCCTCCGCCCGTG
>JBHEMB010000181.1:0-9082 GCA_046262855.1 Mycobacteriales bacterium
CGGCAATGGCGCACGACGTCGCGCCGCCGGAGCTGACCGACGCGTCCGGCCCGTCGCCGCACGGCGACCAGGACCACGACTGTCCGGCTTTGCCGGTGACGTACAGCCCGCCGGCGCGCCAGTCGTCTCCGTCGCGCACGGGCACCCCTGCCCTCAGGGCCTTCGCCAACGCGCCGACGACGTCCTTTTCGGCAGCTCCGCTGCCCAGCTCGAAGGCCCGCTGGTCGGCAGGCTTGTCGGCCGACAAGGTGACGTCGAGCTGGTAGTCGTTGCCCCCACCGGCACCGGCAGCGGCGGTGTCCTGCCCGTCAGCCAGCCGCAACGCGCGTGGTCCCGAGCCGCCCGCTCCGTCGTGCACCAGAGCTGCGGTCAACCCGACCGCGGCGATCGCCACGAACGTGCCGATGGGGGCCCAGGTCTTCGCGTTCACAGCCATGACCCTGTGACGCGCCCGGCATCCCCGCGGTTCCGCGCATGCCGCTGGTCGAGCGGGTTCTCCGGGTTGGGCGACTTCTAGTAGTCGTCCAGGTCCGCGACGGTCACGAGCAGGTCGTCGGTGATCTCGGCGGGCATCGTGCCGAAGCTGAACGGCAGCCGGTCCAGCGGTAGCCGGCTCAGCGGCACCTTCACGACCGTGGTGGTCAGGTCGATGACGGAGTGCCCGAGCACGTTCGCGACCTCGCGGCAGTCGTTCATCAGGTCGATGAACGAGCTCGGCTCATTCTCGGAGGGAACCGGTGCGTGGTGGGCCATGGGTTCGACGTTAGGCAGTTACCGCCCGGTACCCAACGGCTACTCGTGAGTAGTCCTGAGCCGCCGTCACTAGGCTGATCCGATGCGCATCGCCGTCACCGGATCCATCGCCACCGACCACCTCATGACCTTCGCCGGCCTGTTCAGCGAGCAGCTGTTGACGGACCAGCTCGCGAACCTTTCCGTCGTGTTCCTCGCCGACTCCCTCGAGGTGCGCAAGGGCGGCACCGGCGCGAACATCGCCTTCGGGATGGGTTGCCTCGGCTACCGCCCGCAGCTCATCGGGTCGGTCGGAACGGACGCCGGCGACTACGTGCAGTGGTTGCGCGACGCGGGTGTCGACACCAGCGGTGTACGCGTGTCCGCGACGCTGCCAAGCCCTCGGTTCACGGTCGTCACCGACCAGGCGCAGAACCAGATCGGCTCGTTCTACCCCGGTGCGATGGCCGAGGCTGCCGAGATCTCCCTGGACGACGTCGAGGCGGACCTCGTGATGGTCAGCCCGAACGACCCGGGGGCGATGCTGCGACACACAGCCGAGTGCCGGGCGCGTGGGGTCGCGTTCGCGGCGGACCCGTCGCAGACCCTCACGTTCCTCGACGGCGACGCGATCCGGCAGCTCGTCCAGGGCGCCGCGTACCTGTTCACGAACGCGTACGAGGCCGGGCTGGTTGCAGAGAAGACCGGCTGGACCGACGCCGAGATCCTCGACCTCGTCGACGTCCGCGTGACGACGCACGGCTCGCAGGGCTCGGTGATCTCCCGCAAGGGCTTTGACGACATCGCCGTCGGGATCGCAGAGGCCGACGTCGTGGTGGACCCGACGGGAACGGGTGACGCCTTCCGCGCCGGGTTCCTCACGGCGACGGCCTGGGGACTGGGGCTCGAGCGCGCCGCCCAGGTCGGTGCCTTGCTCGCGACGCACTGCGTGGAGTCGGTCGGCCCGCAGGACTATGTGCTGACCGACTTCGTGGCCCGCTTCGAGAAGGCCTTCGGCTCGGAGGCCGCAGCGGAGCTCGCGCCCTTCATGAGCTGAGCGCGCTGGCGGCACCCACCTCCCGGAGGGCGGTGCGCGACCGCACACACCTGTGCGGGATCCGGCACGTGTGCGGTGCCCTGTGCGGGATCCGGCACCGTGGTGCGCGATCGGGTACACCGCTCCGGGGGGTAGGTGCCCTGTGGGCGGCGACGACAGCTCACGGGCTCAGCGGGCCGGCCACCAGGGCGTCGCCGAGAGGCGTCCGGGACCACCGGCTGGACTTGCCGAGGCGCGCGACCTCCACCAGGCCCGCGTTGTGCAGGGAGTGCAGGTGCTCGCTGACGCTGCTGTCGGCCCGGACGAGCCTGATCGCGAGGTCGTGGGTGCCCGCCGCGTCGTCGAGCCCCGCGAGCACGTCGGCGCGACCTCGACCCAGCAGCCGCACCAGCGCGTCCGCCGGGGCGACCGGCCGAGTGAACGCGGTCGCCACCCCGCGGGCCGGGTAGACCAGCGTCGGCTGGTACGGCGGGTCGAGGATGACCAGCGGCCGGTCCGGGCCAAACAGGCTCGGCATGAGCACGACGCCCTCGCCGTGCAGGTCGCGACGCTCGTTCAGACGGCCGCGGACCCTCAGGGCGTCGCTCTGGAAGCTGACCGAGGGGTGCAGATCGCCCATCAGGGCGGCGATGCCACCACTCACCAGCCGGCGGGACCGGTGGTCGACATCGGTCGCGAGAACCCGGTGCAGCCGGGGCCAGTGCGGACGCATCAGCGAGGACCACGCGGCACGCATCTCGTTCACGAGCTGGTCGCGGGCCTGAGCGGGCGACAGCGCCGGGAGCGGCGCTCCCTGGTCCCTGCAGCGCTGCAGCTCGGCGGCGACGACGTCGAGGGCAGTCTGCGCCACCAGGGCGAGCTCGGCGTCGGCGCTGCGCTCGCCGGCCTGCGGCGGGGGAGTGAGGAAGTCCGGGGTGTACGTGCTCGTCGTCTGTACGGCGGTCAGCAGCGGCGTCCTCGCGGGCTCGACGAGCCGCCGCCATGGGTGCAGCGCCGCAGGCATCGGCCCAACCGTCACGGCGCGGACCGCGGCGAGGGTCTCCCACAACGGGGAGATCGCGAACCGGAGCCGCAGGACGTCCTGCGGCCCGAGCCGGAGCTCGATCACGACGACGCCGTCATTTCGGCCACGACCGAAATGTTAGGGACATTGCGGCGGGTTAGCCGAAGGTGATCTGGTGGCGACCTACCGGGCGGTGCTGCGGCAGCGGGAGATGCCCGCGGTCTTCGTCGCGCACACGGTGTCGCTCACCGGATCCGTCGCGGCGGAGGTGGCCCTGTCGGTGCTCGTCTACCGGCGCACGGCCTCACCGCTGCTGTCGGCGCTGACGCTGGCGTGCGCCTTCGTGCCGCAGGCCGCCTCCGCCGTACTGCTCTCCGGGGTCGTCGATCGGGTGCCGGCCCGGCGACTGCTGGTGGGCTGCGACCTGCTGTGCGCGCTGCTGGTCGCCGGCATGACGCTGCCAGGAACGCCGGTCGCGGTGCTGCTGCTACTCGCCGCGGGCACCGGGGTGGTCACGCCGCTGTTCGGGGGGGCGCGGGCAGCGACGCTGGCCGAGCTGCTCGAGGGGGAGCTGTGGGTGCGGGCGCGATCCATGATGCGGGTGCTCTCACAGAGCGCCCTGCTCCTGGGGTTCGCGGTCGGCGGCGTCGCGCTGGCGACCGTCGGTCCGCGAACCCTGCTGGTCGCCGATGCGATGTCGTTCGTGCTCTCTGCGATCGTGCTCCGGTTCGGAACCTCGGCCCGGCCGGCACGTGGGGTCGTCAGAGCCCGGCCGTCGTTTCGGGTGGCCCGCGAGGCGCTGCGCGATCCGGCGCTCCGGCCCCTGCTGCTCATGACCTGGTTGCCGCCGGCCTGCATCGCCTCGGTGGACGCACTGGCGACGCCGTACGCGTCACCGTCGTCGGTCGGCGTCGGGCTGTTGCTGGCTGCGGCCGCTCTGGGCTCGATCGCCGCTGAGCTCGTCGGTCGGCGGGTGCGACGGGTACGGCTCGTGGCGTCGGTGACGGGTGCGGGCTTGTTGCTGTTCGCGTTCCACCCGCCGGTGTGGATGGCGGTGGTCGTCGTGCTGATCGCGACTCAGGGGGGCGCGATCGGCCAGCTGCTCGACGGCCGGCTGCTGGCGCTGCTCCCGGACGACACCCGCGGCCAGCTGCTGGCCTTGCAGAACGGACTGCTGATGGGCATCCAGGGCGCGGGCATCGCGTTGGCAGGTGCGCTGGCAGAGGTCTGGCCGCCGTACGTCGTGCTGGCGGGCGCCGGTGTCCTCGACCTGCTCTGCGTCTGGACCTTGCTGCCTCAGGAGAGCCGGCGGACCGTGAAGGCAGTGCCGTCCCGGCCCTCGTAGGACTGGCCGCGCAGCCGGCACCACGCGCGGAGGTCCGGCTCGGCGGCGGGGTCGTCGGCGAGCACCGTGACCGTGGAGCCGACCGGGACCGAGGGCAAGGCGCGGGCCAGCTCGATGATCGGCAGCGGGCACTTCTGCCCGAGGCAGTCGAGGATCACGAGCGCAGCCGCTCGACGACAGCCGGCAGCGCCGCGCAGAACCGGTCCACGTCATCCTCGGTGACCGATCGTGACAGCGACACCCGGACCGAGCCGTGGGTGGACACGCCCATGGCCACCAGCACGTGCGACGGCTCCAGCACCGACGAGGTGCACGACGAGCCGCTCGAGACCTCGAAGCCCTCCTGGTCGAAGGCGCGCACCAGTGACTCGCCGTCGACGTACAGCACGGAGAAGGTCACCAGATGGGGGAGTCGCCCGTCGGGGTCGCCGACGACTTCGACATCAGGCAGCTCGGCTGCGGTGGCCCGGATCCTGGCCACGAGCGGTCGCAGTCGGGCGTCCTCCGACACCCGCTCCAGCGCCACGGCCTCCAGAGCTACGGCGGCCGCGAGCGCCGCGGGCAGGTCGACAGAACCCGGGAAGCCGTCCTCCTCCGGCCACGGCGACACCCAGCGGACGCCGGTGCGCACCGCGAGGACGCCGAGCGCCGGTCCGCCCCACTTCCGGCTGGAGCCGGCGAGCAGGTCCCAGTCCGGCAGCGGGGCGCGCCCGATCACCTGACAGGCGTCCACCAGCAAGGGGACCGGGACGGTGACCGCCGGCTGGACGGTCCCGACCTCGTGCGACGCGGCGATCAAGCAGGCCAGCACGGTGTCTGACTGGACGGCAGCAGCGAATTCGTCCACCGAGATGCGTCCGTGCAGGTCCACGGGAACCGAGGTGGCCGGCCCTTCCGCGCAGGCGTGCAGGGTGGCCGAGTGCTCGATGGCGCTGTGCACCACGTGGGCACCTACGCGCGCCCGCGCCGCCCTGACCCCGCGCACCCCGCCGTACAGCGCCTGGGTGCCGTTCGGCGCGAGCCGCAGCTCATCGACCCGGCAGCCCAGCTGCGCCGCCAGCGAGGACCGGGCGCCGTCGAGCAGCTGCCGGGCCCGGCGCGCGCTCCCGTAGAGCCGGGCGGGGTCCGCCCAACCGTCCTCCAGCGCCGCGAGCCAGGCCTCCCGCGCGAGCGGGTGCAGCGGCAGCCCCGACGCGGCGTCCAAGCTGACCATGAGGTGACCCTAGACACGCCACCCCTCAGCAGGAGCAGCGGGCGGCTCTGCGATAGCCTCGCCAACGCTCAACCTGCCACAGGCAGAGCTGTCAACTGTCACGTCCCGCACGAAGGGCTCCTTGGCTTGAGAACCCGTTCCTCGAGGGCGGTCCGGCTCGCGCTGGCCGTCGGCGTCACGGCGCTGCTCACCAGCGGCTGCACGGGTCGCGAGGCCTATGAGAGCAGCTTCGCGCTGGGCTGGCCGCACCCGGCCAGCGCTGAGGCGAAGGTCATGTACGACGTCTGGCTCGGCACCGTGGCTGCTGCCGCCGCCGTAGGCTTCGGCATGTACTTGCTGATCGGGATCGCGATCGTCCGCGACCGCAAGAAGAGCGACGAGCTGCCGCCCCAGATCCGCTACAACCTGTCGATCGAGATCCTCTACACGAGCATCCCGTTCGTCATCATCGCCGTGCTGTTCTTCTACACGGCCGTCGGCGAGAACAAGGTCAACAAGCTCACCCCGAACCCCGACGTACGCATCGGCGTCGTCGGCTTCCAGTGGAACTGGCAGTTCAACTACCTCGACGACAAGGTCCAGGTGACGGGTGCGCCGCCGGCGGGGCAAGAGGCGGTCCTCGTGCTGCCGGTGAACAAGAGGATCCGGTTCATCGAGTCCTCGCCCGACGTCATCCACTCCTTCTGGGTGCCGGATTTCCTGTTCAAGCGCGACGTCGTGCCGGGGCGCCTCAACACCTTCGAGATGACCCCCACCCGGATCGGCACGTACACCGGTCGGTGCGCCGAGCTCTGCGGCGAGAAGCACGCGGCCATGAACTTCACCGTCAAGGTCGTGTCCGACAGCGACTACCGCGCCTACATCGCCGACCTGCAGGCCCATCCCGAGCAGCACGCACCCAACTCGCTCGGCGCTGCGCTGACGACCGGAGACAACTGACATGTCCGTCATTACCGAGGCGCATGCCCCCGCCGCGAACCGTCGACCCTCACCGGGCGCCGGCTCGAAGATCGTCAAGGTCCTGACCACGACCGACCACAAGGTCATCGGTCTGCTCTACCTGTGCACCGGCTTCGGCTTCTACCTCTTCTCCGGCCTGCTCGCCGAGATCATGCGTGCCGAGCTCGCCCGCCCCGGGCTGCAGATCGTGTCGCCGGAGCAGTTCAACTCGCTGTTCACGATGCACGGCTCGATCATGATGTTCCTGGTGGCCCCGCCCCTGGCGTACGGCTTCACCAACTACATCATGCCGCTGCAGATCGGCTCGCCGGACATGAGCTTCCCGCGGCTGAACGCCTTCTCCTACTGGCTGTACCTGTTCGGCGGCCTCACCGTCATCAGCGGCTTCCTCACCCCGGACGGCGCCGCCTCGTTCGGTTGGTTCGCCTACGCACCGCTGAACGACATCATCCACTCGCCCAACATCGGATCCGACCTCTGGATCATCGGCCTGATCACGTCGGGCCTCGGCACCATCCTCGGCGCCGTCAACTTCATCACGACGATCCTCACGTTGCGGGCGCCCGGCATGACGATGTTCCGGATGCCGATCTTCACCTGGAACATGCTCGTCACGAGCATCCTCGTGCTGATGGCGTTCCCGGTCATCACCGCCGCGTTCTTCGCCCTCGAAGCCGACCGCCACATGGGCGCGCACGTGTACGACTCCGCGACCGGCGGCGCGATCCTGTGGCAGCACCTGTTCTGGTTCTTCGGCCATCCCGAGGTCTACATCGTCGCGCTGCCGTTCTTCGGGGTGGTCTCGGAGATCATCCCGGTGTTCAGCCGCAAGCCGATGTTCGGCTACAAGGGCCTGATCTTCGCCACGATCGGCATCGCCGCCCTGTCCATGACCGTGTGGGCGCACCACATGTTCGTCACAGGCGCCGTGCTGCTGCCGTTCTTCTCGTTCCTGAGCTTCCTCATCGCCGTACCGACGGGTGTGAAGTTCTTCAACTGGATCGGAACGATGTGGCGAGGGTCGCTGACCTTCGAGTCCCCGATGCTGTTCTGCATCGGCTTCCTCATCACCTTCCTGCTCGGCGGCCTCACCGGCGTCATGCTGGCCAGCCCTCCGATCGACTTCCACGTGTCGGACACGTACTTCGTGGTGGCGCACTTCCACTACGTGGTGTTCGGTACGGCGATCTTCGGCTTCTTCGCCGGTGTGTACTTCTGGTTCCCGAAGATCACGGGCCGGATGCTCAACGACCGCCTCGGCAAGATCCACTTCTGGATCCTGTTCATCGGCTTCCACACGACGTTCCTCGTGCAGCACTGGCTCGGTGACATGGGCATGCCCCGTCGTGTCTCGAACTACAAGGCGAGCGACGGCTTCACGACGCTCAACGAGGTCTCCAGCTTCGGTGCGATCGTGCTCGGCCTGTCGACGCTGCCCTTCCTGTACAACGTCTTCGTCAGCTACACCCGCGGTGAGAAGGCCATCGGCGACGACCCGTGGGGCTACGGCAACTCCCTGGAGTGGGCCACGTCCTGCCCGCCGCCGCGGCACAACTTCGTCACGATGCCGCGGATCCGGTCCGAGCGCCCCGCGTTCGACCTCCACTACCCGTCGACGACCGGTCGTATCGCCGCGCATGCCGCGCCTGAGCTGACGCAGGAGCAGCCATGAAGATCGAGGGCTTCCTCTTCGGGTTCCTCGCGCTGTTCTTCTTCGGCAGCGCGGTCGTCTACTGGATCGTCTCCCGCGACGACACCGGGTTCACGCTGCTGCTGCTGTCGGCGGGCATGACGTTCATCATCGGCTACTACGTGCTGTTCACCGCGTCGCGGATGGATGCCCGACCGGAGGACCGCGAGGACGCGGAGATCGCCGAAGGGGCAGGCGAAGTCGGCTTCTTCGCCCCGCACTCGTGGTGGCCGATCGCCCTCGCCGGGTCGTTCGCACTGACGACTCTCGGATTGGTCTTCGGGCCCTTCCTCATCATCATCGGCACGTTCGCGCTGCTGTTCTCCGTGTCCGGTCTGCTGTTCGAGTACTACGTCGGCATCAACCGCACCCAGGCCTTCACCCTCGGCACGGTCGAGGCGATGGGGGACCTGCCGACCCTGAACCGCAAGTTCATCGGCGAGGACCCGCACAACTAGCGGCGCGGGCGGCCGGTCTGCGCTGCACGAGCAGCTGGGCCACAGCCCTGACCGGCGTACCGTCTCGCCCGTGCCGCCCTACGCTCGCGACGCGGGAATGACGCAGCGCGAAGCTGAGCGCCTGGCTCTGACCGTCGAGCGGGCTGTGCCCGGGGTCGTCACGGTCGTGCGCGAAGGTCGGTACTTCGTCATCGCCGTGGAGACGTCCAGCGGCCGGCACACGCTGCGCGACGAGGCCGACTGGAGCTGGCTGCAGGGCCAGATCCAGCGCGGTTAGCGCCCCCCGGTGCGTGCCGCTGCCCCGCTCAGCGGACCGTGATGCTGCCGGTCATGCCGAGGGAGGAGTGGTACCGGCACACGAAGTCGAAGCGGCCCGCCTTGGTGAACCGGTACGTGTAGGTGGCGTGCTGGGCCATGTCCCCGGAGTCGAAGACCCCGGCAGCGGTGAACGTGTGGTGCGCTGCGTCGTCGTTGACGACCCGGACGCGATCGCCGACGGGAACGGTGAGGGTTCGCGGCGCGAACCGGTACGGCGCCTGCATGTGGATCGTGTGGGTTGCGCTCTGGGCACTCGTCGGGGTGGGGGCGGGCGTGCGCCGCGGAGTCGGCTTCGGGCTCGGCGGC
>JBHEMB010000182.1:0-7463 GCA_046262855.1 Mycobacteriales bacterium
GGACACGGTGGCGTCGAAGGGCACGGTGCCCTCGCACTGGCCGCCGCACCGGTTCCACTTGGTGATCCAGAGGTTGACCAGGTGCCGCTGCTCGTTCTGCACGGGCGTGTAGTGCGCCCGCGGTGTCACGGTGGCGATCAGCACGCGGATGCCGCGGGCGTGAGCCCGAGCGATGATGTCCTGGAACGCCGCGATGATTGTGGAGGCATCGCAGCCGGTGCCGATCCCGAGGTCGTTCGTGCCGGCGTACACGATGAGGTCTGTCACGTTCGACAGGCTCAGGATGTCGCGCTCCAGCCGGTCCTGAACGTTGCCGTACGGGCTGGAGCCGCAGGCGCGGGCAGCGGTGTTGCCACCGATCCCGGCTTCGGCGACGGTCAGCTGGTCACCGGGCTCTCGCAGGATGCGCGTGGCGAGGACGTCGCTCCATCGTGAGTGAGGCGGGGCGGCCGGTCCGGTGCCGAGGGTTCCGGTCTTGTCACTGCCGGTGCCGTCCACCACCGAGCCGCCCGTCACGACGACCGCGCCGCGCGCCTCGTTGCTGAGCACGTCCACCGCGTCCACCCAGTACGTCGACTGCGTCGTGGTGGCGAACGCATCCGCAGCCGTGTCCGACGAGTGGTCGCCGGTGCCTGCCGCCGTGAGGTAGCTGGTCTCGAACGCGGTCGAGTGCGTGCTCGGGGTGGCCGTTCCCGGGACGTACATGCTGACTGCGAGGTCCTGCCCGGCGGCGGTGGCGAGGTCGACGGGGTCACTGACGACGTACTGCCCCGGAGGGACCTGCACAAGCCGCGAGCCGTCGAACGTCAGGTCTCGCACCGTGCCCGGCCGAAGCGCGGCACCCGTCGCCCGTGGGGCCACTGTCGCCCGAGCCATCCGGAGCGGCGTCGCCCCGAGCGTGTTTCCGATGCGCACGCGAACCGCGGTACCGCCCTGGGTGAGGTGCACGATCATCCGCGCCGTCTGGTTTGTCAGGTCGGCGGCAGTCGCATGCTGCGACGTGGCCCAGGAGACGGTCCACCTCGCCCTCACGTCGGCGCGCGACGGCGGCACCACCGCTATCCCCACCAGAACCGGTAGGACGATGAGCGCGACTCGGGGATGCAGCATCCGTCTCCCTCTCCACGTGGCGCAGGCCGGGACTTGTTCGAGGAGCTCGCGCGCGGGCTCGGACGTTACACCAGAATCTGGCGATAGTTCTCCTTAGTTTTGGCGCAAGACGGATTGGTTCTGGCGCTACTGCTGTGGCCCAGGGAGGGAAACACTCGGGGAGCCGGCCCGTGACGAGCTCCAGGCCGGCCGTTGCAGCTCAAGGTGGAGGAGTGCTACGTCGCTCGACAGGCGCAGGGTGCAGCATCGTCGTGGCGCCGATCCTTCCAGCAGCTCTCTGTGAGGATGGGGCTCATGGGGCTCTGGTCTTCGAGGCCTCGCCGTAGCGACCCGGCGGCGCGACAGCTACGTGGAAACGGCACAGCGACTCGGCAGCAGGCAGTGGAAGCCGATCGTCACTCTGGCCACTTCCGCGCTCGACCAGGGCGACCGTGACCTGGCCGTGCGGGTGTTCCGCGCGGCCGACCGGCCGGGTTGGCACTAGGGCTTCCTCCGCACCCGGTGCGTCGAGCTCATCGGAACTGTCCTCGCCGAGATCACCGACGTGCCCTGACCCGATGGACCCGGATGGCTGTCACTGTTGATCAGCGCGCGTCCCGAAGCCTTGGCGCCCTTCGAGTGGGCCGTGCGGGGCGTCGAGGACAGTCGGCAGGACTGGCTCGACACGGTCTCGGGCTACGCGTTGTCCGCGTCGCCCAGAGCTGCCAGCAGGCCGGCCTGCAGCCCGTCGACCGGAGCGTCGACGTCGCCGGCTGGACTGTGCTCGGCCGCATCATCCGTGGCGAAGCACTGGCCCAGGTGGCGCGTTTGCGGCGACATCCGTGAAGTCAACGGGACGTGGCACTGACTCTTCGATCCCCCGCAGCGCACATCACCATTGCGAGCAAGTGCTACGCAACACGTTCCATCGGAGTTGCACCGGGTATCCCGAGTCGCACTTGGTGCCTTAAACAGCGCCACACAAGCGACGGAGGGACTGATGAGCAACATGTCCACGGGGACCAGTACGACCGGTACGACCGGCACGACCCCGGCCTCGATGCCGGCAGGCCTCGACCCCGGCAAGAAGGTCCCGACGCGTCGCCACCGGCGGCTGTCGACCGAGACCAAGAGCGCCATGAAGACAACGGAGCTTCTCGCCTACCTCGGCAGCGTCATCGCTATCGCGATCGCGTCACAGACCATCGGCAACGACACTGGCGCGGCCAACGGCGACTACTTCCGTGCCGACAAGGCGTTCCTGTACATCACCATCCTCACAGTCGGCTACCTGCTGTCGCGTGGCATCGCCAAGAGCGGCAGCCGCGACTTCTACGACGACGAGGACTAGCAGCCCTCCGGTAGCGGCCCGCGACCTACCGGTCGCGGGCCGCTGTGGCGCTACTAAGGAGCGAAACAATGTTCCTGTTCTTCTCCGGCAAATCCGGTTGCCTCACGAGCCTGATCGTCTCCGCCGTCGGGACGCTGCTGCTCCTCTTCCTGACCGGAGTGCTCAGGTGATCAGGCACGTGAGCAGGTCGGCGACTGACGACGCAAACTAGCTTGTGCGGCACCGGCACTGGGTGAACGTGTGCAGAATCGATGGGTCGGCGCGGACGTCCAGAACCGTGTCTGCGTCGTGGGTGGCGCGCTCCGGGAACCGGCCGCGCTCCGCGCAGTGCAAATGCACGAGTTGCCACCGACGAGGGTCCAAGCCTGGACCAGGTGTTCGTAGGAGATCGAGGAGGGCAACGCACGAGGCGGTCTGATCCTCTGGCATGGCGGGCAACACGATCACTGCCGAGCTGCATCCACGTTGTGTGGTGCCACGTAGCCGTCCAGGTCGCTCGAGCGATGCCGCTCGCCGCGGCGTCGATCACGGACTCCCACCGCAGGTCCTCCCGCAGCTGGGCAGATTGGGCGCCGCTCGGAGTACTTGCTTGTCCGAGGCGGATTCACTAGTTCCGTCGAGCGGTTCTAGTAGGGCCACCTTGGTGGAGCTGAGGGGACTCGAACCCCTGACCCCCACACTGCCAGTCCGGCCAGATCCTGCGTGACTTCGTGAGATTCCTTATTTCTCAGGCGGTCTGGAGTTGTTGGAGTAGGTCTGGAGTTGCCAAGATCGGTCCCGATCGGGCACGTAGCGGGCACGCCGAGCGCAGGACTCGGTGTGTGCAATGTGGAAGCCAAGCCCGACGTCACGCAACGTGATCAATCCTCCTTTCCCCATCGGTCGCTTCCTCCCAGCCTGCATCGATCGAGCCGTCGATACAAGGACTGACAGACCGTCGCCTGGGTCGGTCGACGTCCACTTACCAGCTACATCTCCAACGCGTCGTCGGCTGACGCCGTGCAGCCGGCGGGAGGTTCAGCTATTACGTGTGGAACGCCTCAGACGACAGGACGGCCAGCACAGCGAGCCAGTCGCCCAGATGGCGCGGACTGCCGCGTCCGCAATCTCCGGCACGCAACCCTAGGTCAGTGCCCGAACGCGCTCGGCGAGCTCTACGAGGGTGATCTCGCTGTCGACGGCGATCCACGCTCCTGGCACGCCGCCGCCGCAGTTGCCCAGTTCGCTCCAGATGTTGGCCAAGTGCCGGAGATCTTTGACATGCACGGGCGTCAGCCGACCGCCGATGTCCATGCCCTTGCTGTACACCTTGGTGTCACGAGGGGCGGCGAGTCTCGTCTTGATGAGGTCGTCTTCATCAATGTGGAAGACCGCCATGACTCCCGTGGCAGGGTCGATGTTGACGGCCAGCCGCCAGCCGGGGATGTCTTCGGTTGCGACTGTCGCATCCACGAAGTCGTCGGGAAAGTCGTCGTCGAAGGACACCGGCTCGACCGCGCAGGCGAACACCGGTTCGGAGATGTGGGTGTGCTCCGCGATGGCGCGGCCGATGAGTTCCCAGGCTCGGACATCGACCTGGGCGTGGCCGGCCTCGTCGCCTGAGAACTCTTCGATGGGACCTGCCGGCTTCGTCACGTCCCATAGGCCGATGCCGTCGGCTGTCAGTCCGAATCGCCATCGTTGCGCGTCCCAGTCGACGAGGGTCACGCCGACGTACAAGGGCAGCTGGAAGGGCTCACGCCACCCCGCGAGCGCGGGCTCGGCTGACGGTGCGTCTTCAGCTCCGAGGGCGGCAGCCAACCGTTCGACCAATTCGGCCCCACCGCCCGGTGAGCGCAAGGCGCGCTCCACTTCGGCGGTGCTAGTCCTTGCGCCCACTCGATCGACGAAGTTGAGGACCAGCGTGACCAGAGCTTCGTCGGGAAAGGGCGCGAGGTCCTGGACCACCAGGCCGTCGAGCTGCTGCCGGTAGGCGAGGGCGTCGTCCGGTCCTCCGACGAGTACGAGCGACTGCCGACTTGAGGGCCGGCTCGGCTTGGCCGTCGGCTGACGCTGCTTTCGCAGCGTCAGCGCATCAGCTGTGCCGTCGGACTCGATGACCAATGAGCTGTAGTTCATCGCTGGACCGGTTAGACGGGAATCGGAACGGCCGTCACGGTCCAGATCCTATAGGTGATGGTGTCGCCGGAGATCACGATCGTGCCAACCTTCACGTCCTTGTAGAACAGGATGGCGTTGCCCTTCCGCGTTCGACGGTACTCCAGCGTGAGAGACGCGCCGGGGTGTTCTGCGCAGGTGTCTGAGAGCGCGAGACGCTGCGGCACACCGTCAATTGGTCTCGTTGATGAGGGCCGGGAACACGCGGTCCACAACGGCGTCGCCGAAGACCTTCCGGGTGTCGCCAACCTCGATGATCAGCTGTCGTTGCTGACCATCGAGCTCCCGTCGAAGATGCTCGAGCAGCCCCTGTGCCCGCCGCCGCGATTCCAGGTCGGACCAGGTGTTGACTGCTCCCTCGGCTCGGGCAACTGCTTCTGGTCCGTCCCAGACGTACAACAGGTCCTCGTCTTCAGGCAGTCGCTGCAGTCGGAGGTCAATGCCCGTGCGAAAGCCGACGTCTACGAGTTTGGCGCCGCTGAAGTCGTTGCCGTGGAACTCGTTCGTGCCAAACGTCTCGTCTGGCTGCCGTGCACGCCCGTTGAAGTAGCTGTGCTCGATGCGTCCAGTGAAGACGCAGTCGATCATCTCAATGTTGAAGCAGTACCAGTCCTTGAGCACCACGTCACGGAACGAGCAGCGTTCGAATCGGGCCCTTCCCGGAGGATTGGCCTGGATGCGTGCGCCGTCGAAGACGCAGTCCCGGTACACCGACGGCGTCATGCCGGCCCCCATACCACCATCGCGCCAGCGCACGCCTCGGAAGTCGCACCGGTCAAAGGTGCTCGCGATCGCGCAGAACGCCTTCACCTTGCGAGAGGACAGGTCCGCCTCAAGCAGGCTTTGATTCTCGATGACGAGGCGATCGGTCACGTGAGCCACGGTAGTCACTGCAAGTCGCCCAGACGGTAGGTGGCGTAGGTGGTGTCGCCGTATCCGGGTCGTTCCTGGTGGATGCCGACCTGTTCGGGGGTGGTGAGCTCGACGGTCTTGCCGCTCGTGGTGTCGAGGAAGTCGGGCCCTCGGGTCCGGTACGCGAAACGGCCTGGATACTGGTCGCGAAGTTCGATCGCAACGGCGCGGTGGAAGGCTTGGCCTAGGAACCGCGAGCCGCGCGCCGGGTTCGCGTTGTAGCGCCTCGTTTCTCTCAGGCTGAGATGCTCGGTCACCGCGGCCTTGCCACGAGCGATGACGGTGTTCGCTGCGTTCTGCACGATGTCCTGGGGTGTCGGTGGCTTCGGTGCGGGAGCTGGCTCTTCGGTGCGGGGTGCGGCGGGCTCGGGCTCGCGCGTCTTGGGGAGGTCGGCGAGGGCGTCGGGGACCCGGCCGGGGAGCCGGAATCGCGGCAGCTTGATGGGCAGGAAGAACAGCGCCGTGGAGGTGGCGCCTGAGGCGAGGTCGTGGGTGGCGTGGCCGTTGTTGTCGCCCATGACCGTGGAGCCGATCGCGTTCACGAGCGGCGCGACGGGGTTGAAGTCGTTGAAGATCGTGAGGCGGCCCATCCAGCCGCCGCCGGCGTCTTCGTACTGCTGCTCCATAGCGCGTTCGGTTTCGAGCGGGTGCGTGATGGCGTGGACGGTTCCGCTGATGGCGTCCCCGGCTCCGGAGCCGAGGTCGCCGAGGAAGTTCCCGATGTCGCAGACGATGCAGGCGCCGCTCGGGTCGGTGAGCGTGGTCGGGCTGTCGGCGGCGTAGCTGTAGGGGTCGCTGTTGGCGACGTCGTACGGGTCATTGACGGGGTCGGGGGCGGCGAAGCTGCCGAGCGTGCTGTCGTAGCCGCGCAGATCGAGGATGTCGAGACCGGTGAGCGCGTCGTGCGGCCGGTTGAGGAACCCGTGCTGGACTTGATCCTGCGGCTGCGTCTGGCCGCTGCCGTAGGGCTGGAATCGCTGCCGATTGACGATCTGTCCGGTTGCGTCGACGGTGAGCGCCGAGCTGCCCTGGTAGTCGCCGAACAGCCACGTGAGTCCGTGAGCGTCGCGCGCAGCAATGGTCGCGCCGCCGCTGCTGTAGTAACGGCGGGCGGTGACGTTGCCGTCCCGCAAGGTCAGCTCCGCACCGTCAAGGCTGAGAAGGCTCTCGGTGGCGGCCCGTCTAAGGATCCGCTTGCCTGCGGTGTCGTACACGTAGGTCTCGCTCGTGGCCGCTGACCTGTCCGCCGGGCTGCTCGTGGCGGCGGCGATCGTGTGCAGCGCCGTCCAGTCGAGCGTCAGCGTGCCGTCACCCTGCCGCTGGTGGAGCTGGCCATCAGGGTCGTAGGCGTAGCTGTGGCCGAGCGCTGTGGACACTGCGTGCGGCCTGACGGAGCCAGACCCTGGGGACGGGTAGATGTAGCTCTGCTCGGGCTGGGTGCCGCTGGTCACCCCGAGGATCTGGCCGGTGGCACAAGGTGGTAGGTCAGGTCGTAGCTGACGGGGGAGGTGTCGTGCGGCGCTGCGGCGTCGGTGCAGTCGCTGTCGCTGGTCCAGGCATGTGCGAGTCGGGACAAGTCGTCGTAGTCGCTGCAGCTTCGTTGACCGGTGATGCCATCGGTGGTGCGCCGCACGTTGCCGAGCAGGTCGTAGCTGATGGACTCGTCCTGCAGGAGCCCGCTCGCACTGCTCGCTTTCAGCGAACTGAGGCGACCCGTGATCGGGTCGTACGTGTAGCTCCGGTGCAGGGTCGTCGCTCCGGCACCCAGGCTTCTGTCGCTGACGTAGCCCGCGGCGTCGCAGCTGGTGTTGCTCACGTAACTGTCGACACCGCTGGTGGTGTCTGTCCAGCGGGCACGTAGCGGGCACGAACACCCCAGAAAGGACGCTGGACCTATACCTCTGAAGGTATAAGTCCAGGTCACGCGGGGTGGAGCTGAGGGGACTCGAACCCC
>JBHEMB010000183.1:0-12622 GCA_046262855.1 Mycobacteriales bacterium
GATCAGCGGGTTGAGGACCACGATGTAGGCCATCGTGAAGAAGGTCGTGAACCCCCCTCGCAGCTCGCGCTGAACGGTGGAACCGCGAGCCGTGATCGAGAAGTACCTGTCGAGCGCCGAGGGGGTGGTCGAGGTCTTCGCTGTCGTCATGCTCCCGCAATGTGCCAGATCCCGGACTCGGTGCCCGTTAGCCTGCACCCGTGATCGACCGCAGGCCCGACCCGCCTCCGCTGGAGACTGACGACGTCAAGATCGTCGCCCTGGGTACCGCGGTCTGGGCGGTCGCGTTCGTCGTGGTGCTGGTGCTCAGGCTGACCGGCAAGGACGTGCAGGACTGGTGGCTCGCGATGTGCGGCGCCGGAGCGCTGCGCGGCCTGCTGGGCGTCAGGTACTGCGTGCGCCGCCGGAACGCGCTCGGGGGCGCTTGACCTCCTCGGGTCGGCGCGCTGGCAGCTCGACCATCGGGGCGAGCGCCTCGGTGAGATCGCGCACCGCGTTCTCCAGCTCGGTGAGGCGCGACTGGTCGCCGCGCAGCTGCTCGCTGATGATGAGGCTGCCCCCGAGCACCGACAGCAGGACCACGAGGATGCCGGCGCTCGCGAGGAACGGGACCTGCCGGTTGAGCAGGGGCTCGCCCGAGATCCGGTACCAGCCGATGCTGCCGGCGACGGCGGCGAGCCCGAGGACGCCGAGGCCGACCCAGAGCCGGGTGCGCGAGCTGTTCATCTGTCCTCCGGAGGGCACGGGTTGGGCTGGCCGTCCTTCGGACGGACGTGGACGGAGCCCGGCAAGGAAGCCGAGCAGGAGCGGAACGGCGAGCAGGCCGAACACGACCAACCCGAAGCTGGCGGCAACCACTCCAGAGAGGGTCATGCCGGTGTTCCGAGGTAGGCGGTGCGGAGCTGGCTCTGCATCGTGCGCACGGCGTCGCCTTCCGCGGCCGCGACGACCTGGCCCTTCTCGAGGACGTAGGCGCGGTGCGCCAGGTCGAGGGCGAGGACGTTCTGCTCGACGATGAGCACCGCGACGCCGAGGGTCCGGTTGACCTCCGCGATGAGGCTGAAGGCGCGCTCCGTCATCAGCGGCGACAGGCCGAGGGACGCCTCGTCGACGAGCATCAGCCGGGGTGACGCCATCAGGGCCCGTCCGAGCGCCAGCATCTGCTGCTGGCCGCCCGACAGTGTCCCTGCTTTCTGCTCCCGTCGCTCGTGCAGGATCGGGAAGGTCTCGTAGGCACGGGCGAGGGAGGCGGCCACCTGCTTCTTGTCGGCGACCGAGTAGCCCCCGACCTCGAGGTTCTCGGCGACCGTGAGGTCCCGGAGCATCCGCGGCCCTCGGGGACCATGACCACACCGGCCGCGACGAGACGCTCCGGAGCGGTGCCGGTGACGTCGGCCCCGTTCAGGGTGACCGACCCCGACAGGGGACGCAGCAGGCCGGTGATGGTACGCAGCGTCGTGGTCTTCCCCGCGCCGTTGGCCCCCATCAGGGCGACCACCTCGCCCTCGCCGACCGACAGCGACACACCGAACAGCACCTGCAGGGAGCCGTAGCCCGAGCAGAGGTCGCGCACCTCGAGCAGCGTCATGCCGGGCTCCCCACGGCGGGCTCCAGGGTGCCGCGTCCGAGGAAGCTCTCGACGACCCGCGGCTGCGCGGTGACGGCCGCCGGCGTGCCCTCCGCGATGAGGGCGCCGGACTCCAGGCAGTAGCAGTAGTCGCAGGTGTCGGCGATCAGCGGTACGTGGTGCTCGATGACGACGAGGGTCAGGCCGAGCTCGTCGCGGAGCGCCCGGAAGCGGTCGCCGAGGGCGTGCGCTTCGTCCGGCGTGAGCCCTGCCGAGGCCTCGTCGAGCAGCAGCAGGTCCGGCCCGGACGCGACCGCCGCGGCGATCTCCACGACCCGCATGGTGCCGTAGGGGAGGTCACCGAGCCGCTCGCCGGCCAGGTGCTCGAGGCCGAACAGCTCCAGCGCCTGGTCGGCTCGCCTGCGCAGCTCGCGCTCGGTCTGCAGCGCGCATCCCAGCCCCAGCATGCCGGTGGCGGCGGGGTACTGCGCCATCCAGCCCTGTGCGAGCAGCACGTTCTCGCGGACCGACTCGGCCCGGACGAGGCCCATGTCCTGGAAGGTCCGCGCGACCCCGCGCGCCGACCGTCCTGCTGCCGGGAAGGTGAGCAGGTCCCGGTTGCGGTAGCGGATCGTGCCTGTCGCCGGCGCAAGTCCGGAGACAGCGTTGAAGAAGGTCGACTTGCCGGCGCCGTTGGCACCGATGAGGCCCACGATCTCGCTGCGGCGGACCTCGAGGTCGACGTCGGCAAGAGCGATCACCCCGCCGTATCTGACCGACACCTTCTGGGCGACGAGCAGCGCCGGCACCGGGAGCCGTTGGGTCAGAGGCCGTGGCACCTCGCGCAGCGACCGGGCACGGGCCGCGGCCACGATCGGGTCCGTGGCCATCGGCCGCGGGACAGGCCGCTGCCTCGTCCCGCCCAGGGCGTGGCCGAGGTCATGGAGCACGCCGCCGATGCCCTGCGGCTGGAGCACCACGGCAAGCACGAGGGTGCCGGCCAGGACCACCGGGATCAGCAGCTGCACGCCCTGCCCGAACTGCGGGGCCAGCAGGTCGGGCACTGCCTTGGTCGCGAACGCGGCGATGAGGATGCCGACCGGTGACCGCGCTCCGCCGACCACCACGATCGCGACCAGCAGCAGGGACTCGCGCAGGATGAAGGGCTGGGTGTCGCTGACGCTGGTCTGCTGCAGGGCGAACAGCGCGCCGCCCAACCCGGTGATGGCCCCGCTCAAGGCATACGCGAACAACTTGGTGCGGCCGGTCACGACACCGAACGCGACGGCCCGCTGCTCGACGTCGCGCACGGCGAGCAGCGACCGGCCACCACGGGTACGTCGGAGCCCGGCGAGCACGAGCAGGACGGCGACCACGAGCGCGACACCGAGGTAGTACTGGGCCGTCACGCCGGCCAGGTAGGACGGCGGGTCGAAGGTCTTGCCGACGAACTTGACCTCGTCCCACTTCTGCGGGATCTGCACGGCGAACTGCTGGAAGGCCAGCGAGGCGATCGCGACCTGCAGGCCGCGGATCCGCAGCGCCGGCAGACCCACCACGACGGCGGTCAGGCTCGTTGCGGCGGCGGCACCTGCGAAGGCCAGCAGCCAGGGGGCGCCGTGCGTGCCCAAGCCCAACGCGCTGTAGCACCCCACGCCGTACAAGGCTGCGTGGGCCAGGGAGAGCTGGCCGGTGGTGCCGACGAGCAGGTCCAGGCCGAGCGCGACCAGCGCGACGCAGGCAGCAGTGGTGACGGTAGCTGTCTGCGGCACGTTCATGAAGGCGGGTGCCACGAGGACCAGCAGGAGCAGCGCGATGCCGCTGACCCGCGCCGGTGCCTCAGGCCGCGACACGGTCGCTCCCGAGCAGCCCGCGCGGCCGCACCAGCAAGGTGAGGAGCACGGCCGCGAAGACGATGCCGGCGCTGGTCGTCGGATCGACGCGCGATCCCACGACGCCGTTGATCAGTCCCACCACCGCGCTCCCGAGCACGGCCCCTCCGAGGCTGTCGAGGCCGCCGATGACCGCGCCGGCCAGCGCGCTCAGCAGCGACGCGGTGAGCGAGAACGGGGTCAGCGAGCCGTTCACGTTTGCGAGCAGCGCGGCGGCTGCGCCCGAGACCAGTCCCGCTGTACCCCAGGCGAAGACATACACGTGGTTGACCGGCACTCCGAGCAGGCGTGCGACCGTCGGGTCACTCGTCGTCGCCCGGGTCGCCAGCCCGAAGGACGTGCGGGTCAGGAACAGCCACAGGCCGAGTGCCACGAGCGCGGCCAGACCAAGCAGGGTCATCTCCGTGACGGTCAGGGTCGCGCCGCCGATCTCCACCGATCCGTCGCCGACGGGCGAGGGCGCGGGGAACGGGTCGATGCCGTAGAGCTTCAGCTCCAGCAGGGCGAGGAACAGCGCGACCGCGAGCGTGGCCACGAGGCTGTCCAGAGCCGGTCGGCCGAGGAGTGGCCGCATCACGAAGCGCTCCACCACCAGGCCGAGCGCACCACCGATGACCACCGCCACCAGGGCCGCGGCGAACACCGGCGGGTGGATCCCGAGGAAACCGTTGTCGTGCCACCACAGGGCGGCGTAGAGCCCGAAGGCGCCGATCTCCCCCAGCGCGAGGGAGAGCACCTTCGTTCCGCTGTAGACCAGCACCACGGCCACCGCGAGCAGCGAGTAGGCGGAAGCGTAGGCGAGCGCGAGGACCAGCGCGCTGAGCACTAGTACTTGCTCGAGTAGTCGGACTCGGTCGCCCAGACCGAGCTGCCTGAAGCTCCCGACCCCTTGACCGCCATGACGATCGTGCGGTCGCCACTGCCGTACCTCTTGCCGCCGGTGAAGTCCAGCGGCGGCCAGCACATCGCCGCTCCGGTGACGACGTCCTTGGTCCCGGTCCGCAGGTTCTGCATGGCCACCCGGAAGCTGTTGCGGCCGAGGTCAGGGCCGGCGTCGTGCAGCGCCGCCGCGATGACCTGTCCGAAGCCCCACGCCGCGAGGCCGACGTCCTTGTCCTGCGCGGTGCGGCCTTCGGTGTTGACCTTGTTGAACGTGGCGAAGCGCGGATCGCTCAGCCCACCCCAGGGGCTGAACGCCCTGGCGCCGTCGAGCGCGCCGGCCGCCGGGGTGAGGGAGAGGTTGAAGCCCCAGGCGATGGAGCTGCTGATCCAGGTGGGGTGGTAGCCGTCTGCCTGGCTCTCCTTGGAGATGTTGATGGCGTTGTTCGGGGCGACGTAGAGCCAGATGGCCTGCGCGCCGTCGTTCTTGAGCTTCTGCGCCTCTGCGAGGAACTGGTTGCCCATCCCGTCGACCACCTCGTTGTGGACCACCTTCAGCCCGATCCGCTTGGCCTCGGCGACGAACGCGTTGCGGGCCGGGTAGGCGGTGGGGTCGTTCTCGCCGACGAACCCGACCTTCGTGTAGTGCAGGCGGTCCTTCATGTAGTCGGCGATCTGCACGGCGTTGTGCACCTGGTCGGTGCCGATGTAGAAGCCGTCGTCGGGGATGGTCTGGGCGTGCGGCATCTGGTTGATGAGGTGCGGGATCCCTGCCTTGTGCAGATCGGTGACCATGGCCCCCTCGACGGAGATCCTGTCCAGCGACACGGCTGCGAAGATCCCGTCGTTGACGGCGTTCCGCACCGCGCTGCGAGCACCCGCCTCTGTGCTCCCGGTGTCATAGATCTTCACGGTGACGTTCCGGCCGAAGATGCCGCCCTTGGACTTGACGTAGTCCCAGTAGTTCTGGGCCTGCGCGTTGACCGTCGGCGGCACCGGCGCCGCACCCGAGGTCGGGATGAACAGGCCGATGAGGACGCTGGTCTTCGTCACGCCCGTCTGGCTCCCGGCCGGTACGGCGGAAGGCCCGGTGGTCCCGCCCGAGGTGGCCGACCCCGAGGTGGCCGAGCCCGACGTCGCGCTGCCGGACGTGGCGCCGCCCGACGTCGCGGTGCCCGTGCTCGACCCGCTACCGCCGGTGGTCGTGCCGGTCGAGCCGGTCGAGCCGGCCACGATCGGCCCGCCACCGGTCGTCTGGTCGACACGTGGCAGTCCGCCCGTCACACTTCCCGCCGTACCCGTGCTGCCGGCTTGGTCGGCCGGCAGGCCGCCTTGGGTGATGGCGGTGCTGTCGGTACCGTCGCTGCGCGCGAAGCGGGCGGCGCAACCCGACAGGACGAGGGCGCAGGCGCAGAGCAGTGCTAGGGGCGCTCGCCGCACGGTGGGGCCTTTCGACGCTGGGCGTGTGACGTCGGTCACTGTAAGCACACGGGAAGGAAACGAACAGGGAGGTCAGGCCTGCGGATGCATCAAGCTCAGGGCGTTGTCACGGAGCACCCTGCGCTGGACCGCAGGGTCGACCTCCTTGAGCTCCACCAGGTAGTCCAGCGGCGCGGGCATCCCCTCGATGTGTGGCCAGTCCGAGCCGAACACGACCCGCTCCGGGCCCATCACCTCGAGCACCTCGTGGACGTCGTCCTCCCAGAACGGGTTGATCCAGACCCGGTCCTTGAACTGCTCGACGGGGTCGGTCTTCCAGTACCCCGGCATCTTCTTGCTCGCCGACGTCAGCCCCTTGAGGAGCCCGGGCAGGAACTGCGCGCCGTTCTCGACGCTGACCACGCGCAACCGCGGGAAGCGGTCGAAGAGCTGGTCGAACACCATCGACGCGAGGAAGTCGTGGATCGACCGCTCCATCGTCAGCTGCGTGATCCGCGGCCGGCCGGCGCCCTTGAAGGACGTCGAGAAGGCCCCGCCGGCGTACCCCGGCAGGCAGGTCGGCCCGGCGTCGCCGGCGTGCACCACCAGAGGGATGTCGGCCTCCTGCAGCCGCGCCCAGAACGGGTCGAAGGCCTCGTCACTGGCCGCCAGCTGACCGTCGCGGGTCGTCGGAGCCGCGGCCCGCATCACCACCGACCGGGCCCCCAGCGCGATCGCTCTCTCGAGCTCCGCGATCGCCACGTCGACCTCCGCCAGGGAGATGTAGGGCGCCGCCCAGATCCGCCCCTGGTAGCCGTAGCCCCAGTCCTCCTCGACCCAGCGGTTGAAGGCCGTGACCATGAGCGACACGGCCCCCGGATCGAGCTTGAGCTCCTCCTCGTAGAGCATCCCCAGCGTCGGGTACAGCCAGATCTGCTCGACGCCCTGGCTGTCCATGGCCGCCAGCCGGGCATCGCGGTCGCGATACGCCGGCCGGATCGGCTCCCGAGCCTTGAGGAACTCCAGCGGGTTGCGGCCCTCGGGGTTGCCGCGGAAGTAGTCGGCCATCGCGCCGGGCGGGCTGACCGGGTCGAAGGTGGGGTTGACGACCGCGTGGTTCACCCGGCCACCGACGACGTGGTAGCTGCGGCCGTTGATCTCGCACCACTGGATGACCCGCTCGCCGTGCCGCGGGTCGAGGTGCCGGGTGAACGCGTCCCTCGCCTCGTAGTAGTGGTTGTCCGCGTCGATCACGCCGTAGTCGAGGTCCACAGCCCGAAGGTAGAACACGTTCTCGTCCCGCGGAAGGGCTGCCCGTGATCACTGCGGGCGGCTGTGGCCTCGCTGGTAGAGGTAGAAGGCCGCCGCGGCCGCGAGCAGCGCAGCCAGCACGGCGAGGGCGATCTTGACCTTCGAGTACGGCCGCTCCCCGATCACCTTGCCGGTGTTGGCGTTGACGTAGACGTGATAGGTCGACCCGGCGAAGACGTAGGTGGCGAACCACAGCGGCAGGAGCAGCAGCCGGAACAGCAGGTTGGCGTCGTAGGTCGCCATCGCGTGCACGCGCTGCTCGTCCCCCCCGATGTCGGCGCGGCAGTCGTCCTCGATGACCTCAGCCATCGCCTGCTTCGCGTAGCCGAACCCGGCATCCGCCATCACGGAGTAGCGCGGCACGTCGAAGCCGGCGAGGTACTCCGACTCGTAACCCGTGGCGCCGGCCGTCGACCAGGGCCCGAGCTCCTCGAGGGTCTCGGCGTCGGGGACGGTGACGCCCGGGGCGAGGACGTCGACGAAGTCGCGCTGGACGCGGCCTGAGACGGGGTACCAGGCGGTGTGCTGGACCTGCCGGGTCCGCGTCTGGCCGTTCTCGTTGTAGGTCTCGGTCGTGTAGTAGTGCTCCCCGCGCTCGCCCGTGTAGTCGGTCGTGGTGTTGTCGTCGAAGGACCAGTGCGGCAGGTAGCCCCCGCGCATCGACTCGGTCGTGCCGACCTTCTTGAACGCGTTCGGAGCGAACCAGCGCGAGGACGACCACTCCTTGAAGGACGCCGCCGCCTGCTTGTTGTCGATCGCGAACGGGACGATCCCGTCGGGCGCCTTCAGCTTGCCGCCGAGGTCGTCCGTCACGACGATCGCACCGCGGCACGACTGGCACCGACCCGCCAGCGCCGTCGTCGTCTGCGAGCTCCCACAGTTGCGGCAGCTGACCGTGAACGGCGGCAGCGACTGCACCGGTTCGTGCGGCTCGTTCGCGTAGGCGACGTAGTCGTGCTTGGTGCTGTCCGTGCTGGTCGTGATGGCGACCTTCGCCCCGCAGTAGGGGCAGACCATCGTCGACGTGCCGGGCTTGAACTCGAGCGCAGCTCCGCAGGACGAGCAGGCGTACTGGTGCTGTCCCGTCGCGGCGGACGTCACGCCGGAGGGAGCGGCGGCGGGGCCGCGCCGGCGAGTTCGGGCACGTCGCCGAGCCGCGTCCACTCGGCCATGCCCGCCTTCCACACGAGGGTGTCCGGGGTGACCCCGGGACGGCTCACGATCTCGGTCGGCGACAGCGGCCCGATCTGCTGGCCGTTCTCACCGACGTACCACTGGGTGCTGCCAGGCAACGGAGGCGGCGCGGCGGTGGCAGCGCCCGGCGCAGGGGCGGGAGCGGGTACGGCGGTCGGCTGGAGCGCGTTGGCGAGCTGGGCGCCCAGCGCTGCGCCCGCCCCGATGCCGACACCTGCCCCCGCGATCCCGCTGGGGTTCTGCGCCGCCTCGGTGATGGCCGTGGCCGCCTGGTACTTGGTGTAGGTGTCGAGGTCACCCATGACGCCGATGGACGTGCGCTTGTCCATCGCGGCCTCGACCTCCGGCGGGAGCGACACGTTCTCGATGACGAACCGTGGCATCGCGAGCCCGAGGTGCTTGAGGTCTTCGCTGATGATCGGTGCCAGCCGGTCGGAGATCTCGTTCTGGTGCGCGGCCAGGTCGAGGACCGCCACGCCGCTCGTCGCCAGCGCCGTGACGGCCCGGGACACGACCGACTGCCGGATGAACTCCACGACCTCGTCGGTCTGGAGGCGCGGGTCGGTGCCGACCAGCTCGCGCAGCAGCACCGCGGGATCGCCCACCTTGATGGTGTACGTCCCGAACGCCCGCACCCGCACCATGCCGAAGTCGGCGTCCCGCATCATCGCGGGATTCTGAGTGCCCCACTTCTGGTCGGTGAACTGCCGGGTGCTGACGAAGTACACCTCTGCCTTGAAGGGGCTGTTGAAGCCGTACTTCCAGCCCTTCAACGTCGACAGGATCGGCAGGTTCTGCGTCTCCAGGCTGTAGGTGCCGGGCGAGAAGACGTCGGCGATCTGCCCTTCGTTGACGAACACCGCCACCTGGCTCTCGCGCACGACGAGCTGCGCGCCGTTCTTGATCTCGTTGTCGTACCGAGGGAACCGCCAGACGATGGTGTCCCGACTGTCGTCACTCTCGGTCCACTCGACGATGTCGACGAACTCGCCCTTGATCTTGTTCAGGAGACCCATGAGCGAACGGTACTTCGGGACAGGCCTAGCTGGCGTGACCGTCCGGTGTCTCGTCGTCCGGTGAGGCCGCGACGACGAGCAGCTCGAGCTCTTCGTCCTCGACGACCATGCCCGCTGCGGGCGACGCTGCGTCGACGGTCGTCTCACTGTGTGCGCCGCAGCCGTGGTCGAGCGAGACGACCTTGCCGTCGTCGGGAGCGAACGCGTTGGCGCACACACCGAACAGCGCGCTGAGGCCGCCGGCGAGCGGGAGCCGGAAGGCGCAGTCGAGGCACCGTCCCGGGGCCAGCTTGGCCATCGGCGTGAACGGGCCGTGCTCCCCGTCGTACCAGCGGTCCGCCGCGTCCAGGCGACCCTCGAGGCCGAGCACCCGCGGACGGCCCAGCCCGAGCTCCCAGAACGCCTCCGCCGCCACCTCGTCGGTCGTGTCGGTGTACGACGGGACCAGGCGAGGGTCGTCCTTGACGGGCGGCAGCAGATCGCCGGGGGCGAGGTCTCCCGGCTGGACGCGCTCGCTCCACGGCACCCAGGCGGGGGCGACCAGCGCCTCAGCACCCGGCAGCAGCACGACCTCGTCAACCGTGACGTCGTCACAGCCCTCGGCGCGAGTGACCGTGACGCTCCAGCGCCAGCCGAGATAGGCCTTGTCGGTGGTCGCGAAGGCGTGGGTGATGACCAGCTCGTCCTCGACCTCGGCGCCGAGGTAGTCGCCGATGGAAGCGCCGGCCTCCTCGACGGCGGCGGCCCGCGCGAGGTCGACGGAGTCGCGGAGGCGGGCATCCATGAGATCAGGCACGGATCCAGTGTCGCCGATCGGCGCGGCGGCTTCGGTGGGAGGCGGCGCGACCGCTCCCGATACCCTCGAGGTCAGCCCGCGGAGCCTCCGACGCATCCCTGGCATCTGCACAGTCCACCACGTCCTCCGGAGCCGTCGCATGTCTCCCCGCCGCCTCGTCCGTCTGGCGCTCGGCGCCGGCGTGCTCCTCACCGTGGCGGCCTGCGAGAAGCCCTCGCCCGCGATCACCCTGGTCAGCTCCGGCCATACGACGCACTTCGAGGCGCAGCAGTGGTGCACCGGCGACCAGGTGCTCGTCAGGGGCAACGAGTGCCCGGGAACCGGTCCGAAGGTGCTGCAGATCGTCCGGGCAGCGGGCGGCGACCAGGTCGGCATCGACGTCGACACCGAGCTCACGTCCCCCGGCTGGTACGTGTTCGACGTCGACACCGGTCAGGCGGTGCTGGGCATCTCGAGCAGCCACTACCGGACGTTCCTCGCGGACTTCCGCAGCACGAAGGTGCCAGGCGTGCAGCAGCTCGAGGTCCGGACCGTCGACCACGTCCCCACCAGCGACACCGACGTCCCGAAGGTCACCGGGCAGTGGGTCTTCCAGGTCGTCGCGAAGGTGAGCTAGGACTCGAGCTCAGTGGCGATCGCGCGGAGGATCTGGGCGACCCGCTTGCCCGTCTCGCGGTCCGGGTGCTTGCCGCGACGCAGCGACGGCTGCACCTTGGCCTCGATGAGCTTGATAGTGTCCTCCACCATCCCCTGCAGCTCCTCAGCAGGGCGACGGGCGGCAGCCAGCGTCACCGGCGCGTCGAGGATGGTGACGGACAGCGCCTGCTCGCCCTTCTTCCCGGCCGCGACCCCGAACTCCAGCCGGGTGCCCGGCTTGAGCTCCTCGACACCGTCGGGCAGCGCAGACTTGGGGACGAAGACGTCGCCGCCGTCGTCGCGGGCCACGAAGCCGAAGCCCTTGTCCCTGTCGTAGAACTTCACCTTGCCGGTGGGCACGTCGTCGTCCTCGTCTCGCCTGCGTTGCCGTGCTACGAGGCTAGCCTTTCCCGCGTGGACCGCGGTGGCGTCCTGGTGCGGACCGTCCCTTCTCGACTTCGCTGCTCTCCTTCCGGTCCTCGGCGCGCCTCACCCGCTCACGAGCGCCCGGCACACCCCGTCCGAGCGGAACGGGCGCAGTGAGGTCCGGGTCAGGCCGGGTTCATCGAGCCGCTGCGGAACGCCTGCACGGTCACCGTCGCGAAGCCCTCAGCCCGTACGGCGGACTCGGCGCGGGCATCCCACCGGGCCAACGCCTCTGAGTCGAGCTCCACCCGCGCGGCGGAGTCCGCGAGCACCCGGACGCGGACGTCACGGGGCGCGAGCAACGACCGCAGCGCGGTCTCGGCGCGATCGACGCGGGACAGCCGCTGAGGAGTCACCTCGAGCCCGTAGGCGATCCGGCTCGCGAGGCACGCCAGGGCCGGCTTGTCGGCCGTCACCAGCCCCCACCGGCGGGAGGCGTCCCGCACCTGCTGCTTGGTCAGCCAGCGCAGCGGCGTGACAGCCCCGCGTTCGGCGGCAGCGCGGATCCCAGGACGGAAGCCGGCCACCAGGTCGTCGGCGTTGGTGCCCGTGACGACGTGCGCCAGGCCGAGCTCGGCCGCCAGCGGCCGGAGGGTGTCGACCAGTGTGGCCTTGCAGTGGAAGCAGCGGTCGAGCCCGTTCTCGGCGTACCCGGTTCGGGAGAGCTCGTCCGTCGTGGGGGTCAGGTGCCGCACCCCCAGAGAAGCCGCAAAGGCTTGCGCCGCAGGCAGTTCCGACTGCGCGAGCGAAGGACTGACCGCCGTCGCGGCCACGACGTTGGGCGCCCCGAGCGCCCGCACCGCCGCCGCGAGGACGAAAGCGCTGTCGGCCCCGCCGCTGAACGCGACCAGCACGCTGCCCAGCTGCGCCAGCTCGTGCTGCACCAACCACTCGGGAAAGGTGGTGAGGTCGTCGAGCAGCACGTCCGCGCCGCTGGGCTCGGAGCCGCCGGTGCGCACTCCGACGCTGATGGCACCGGCCGCCCGGGCTCCGAGCACGTCGTCCGGGTGGTCGCCGACGTAGACGGTCGCACCCTCCGCACGCAGTGCAGCCGCCTTGCCCGCTGCCCAGAGCGAGCCGTGCACGGCATCGACCTCGATGCCGAGCAGTGCGAGGGTCTGCCGGGCCAGCGGCTCATGCTTGGCGGTGACGACCACGACGCGGCCGTTCCGCCGTACCGCCTGGACTGCCTCCAAGGCCCCAGGCAGCGGAGTCGACAGCGCAACGCCGTGCTCGGCCATCAGGGCCCGGTACCGCCAGGACACCTCGTCCACCAGCTCGGGGGCGAACCAGCGGGCCACTTCCTGCTCCAGCGGAGGGCCGAGCCGCGATGCCCAGAGCGGACCGTCGATCGGGACGCCGTACTCCTCGGACAGCAGCGCTGCCACAGCCGTGACCGAGGGGCGCGAGTCGACCAGCGTCAGGTCGAGGTCGAAGCCCACCACGAGGTCCACAGCGAGGACTCTAGGATCGCTCGGCCCAGGGC
>JBHEMB010000184.1:0-3855 GCA_046262855.1 Mycobacteriales bacterium
GCGGTACCGCGGGGCGAGTGGGTGCGGGCACGTGGGACAACGTGCGCCTGGCCCGGACGACGGGGACGGCGACGACCCGTGCCCGGGACGGCTTCACCCGTGCGACTGGCCGCGGGCGCTGAGCGGTCGGCGCTGTGACCCGCACGGCGGCGACGGAGCTGGTGGGTGCCAGCCGCACGGCAGCTGCCGGCGTGCTCGGGTGGTGGGTGGCGATGAGCAGAGCTCCGGTGACGGCGATCGTCGCCTGTGTCAGGATCAGGGCGCGCGTGAGCATGGGGTCTCCTTGGGGTGCCCGCACTGCGAGCGCGGGCGAGCAACCGACCCGACGGGACGGCAGGAAGGAACGGTCGCCGGGGCTAGGTGATCCAGCCCTTTCGCAAGGCCTGGGCGACGGCCGCGGCTCGGTGCTCAGCCCCGGTCTTCGCCAGCACGTGGTCCAGGTGCGTCTTGACGGTCGATGCGGACACGTGCAGCCGCGCGGCGATCTCCGGGTTGGTCAGGCCGTCGGCCACCGCCAGCAGGACCTCACGTTCGCGGACGGTGAGAGCGGACGACCGCTCGTCCAGCGCGCGCAGCAGCACCTTGACGTCGTCGGTCACGACGTCCGCGCCGACGGATGCCGTGCGCGGAAATCCCGGTCCCCCGCCGGCGATCAGCGCGTCGGGAGCTGAGGACCGGAGGGCGGTCACCAGCCGCCGTGCCGCCGCCACGGAGAGCCGCACGTGCGCGGAGAGCACGACGGCGGCCGTGCCCGGTTCGGCTGCCAGCTCGGCGAGCTCGTCAAGGGGCAGGTCGTCGACGACCAGCACCGGCCGACCGGTGTCCTGAAGCAGATGCGCCACTGCGCTGAGAGCGAGCGTGTGCCGCTCGCCCGGCGGGGTGGCGAGCACGACCGTCCCGGACGCCGTGGGCGGAGCCACGTTGGCCCGGAGCCGGTCGCAGACCGACATCGCTGCGTGAGTCGCTACTCGTTCGGCAAGGACCGGACTGCGGTCCTGCGCCCAGGCGTCCCCGAGCTCGGCGAGGCACTCGCTGATGGCCTGGTACACCCCCGCGACGCCGCGCCGGGTGGCCAGCAGCGCCGCGAGGTGGGTGCTGGCGGCGGCGTCGCCGGCGCGCAGGGCAGACGTGAAGGTCTGCGCGAGCAGGGTGCCCGCTGGGGTCGCGGTGTCTTCCTGCCGCAGGCCGCTCCTCGCGTGGGCGATGGCTCGGAGCAGGGCCAGCTCACCGGTGGGCACGTCCGTCTCGGGTCCAGGCGGGATGTCCGGGAAGCGCCGGACCGGCCGCACGGAGATCGCTGCTGACAGCGGAACGCGCACCACCTCCCGACCGTCTGCGCCGTCGAGGAAGACGCGCTCGGAGTCGGTCTCGTACGACGACCCGGCGAGGACGACGACCGGCTCGTCGCTGGCCGGTCGGGGTGCGCACACCAGCACGCTGTCGGGAGGCTCGCTCTGTCGTAGGGCACTGTGGGACATCGGTGCTCCAGATCGTTCGGTAGCCCGGCTGTCCGGGCAGCGGAGCTGCCTGAGGACCCGTGGCTTTGCGGACCCGCCTTACGACGGGGGTGCCGTTCTCATGATCCGGTTCACGGCTGGGTTGGCCCTGCGACACGAGGGGTGGAGCGGCCCTTGGGGGGCTTGTGCCGTGGTGCTTCATTCACCGGTTGTGCCTACCCTTGGTAACAAGCGATCGGCGGCCTGTAAAGCCACAGTCCGCTCGGCCGTCCAGGCGACGCGACATCGGCCGATCGGCGGATGGCAAGGCGGTCAGCGCGACGTGCGCTCACCCGCAGGCGGAGAGCGTCCCCCGAAAGGACGACGCCCGCGGGTCGTGCCGGGCCGGCGGCGGCGACATACTTCACTCGTACGGCGGAAGGCCCGCTGGGCCGACCGGCCCAGTCCAGGGCGCCGGATCGATCAGGCGGCTTGTGGCCGCAGGGAGATGTTGTTGCAGGCCTCGCAGGTCTCCTCAGGGATGAGGCCGACGCGCATCAGGCCGGCGAAGATCTTGCAGCCCACGCAGAGGGCGAACACCGACTCCAGGGTCGCGAACACGACCATCAGGCCGAGGAGCGCCTGGGCTGCCCCGAACTGCCCGAGCGCGACCAGGACGACCGCGACCACCGTGACCACCGCGCCGATGCCCTGCGCAAACCGCTTCGGCGGGCCGGCCACGAGCTTGGCGTGGCCGATCCTGGGCGCGACGACGCGGGTCGCAAGCAGACCCAGCGGACTCCAGCGCGGGCCGTTGAGCACGCGGGCCACGAAGCCGTAGGCGAGGGGGACAGTCAGCCAGAGGAAACGGTCGTCAGCGAAGCCCAGCAACAGGGTGCCGAGGCTGAGCAGCACCACCCCGGCCGCGACCACGCGCGCGGCGATCTCGTTGACCGGGTTGGGGAAGCTGAACATGGGCACTCCAGGCGAGTTGGGCCACCATTACCTACCGACTCTCAAGGTTGAACGGGCCCGTGCTGTTCCCGGTCAGCTGAGACGTCCCGCTTGACACCTGGTGCCAGGGTGCTCGACGCCCTCACAAGGGCGCCAGCACCTCGTCGGGGACGAACAGCTGCGCCCGGTGCAGCACGACCGCCGGGTCGACAGAGAAGTCGCGCGGTGAGTGTGGCGCGCCGCTGCGTACCAGCAGGTCGCCGATGGCGGCGATCATGGCGCCGTTGTCGGTGCAGAGCCGCATCGGAGGCACCCGCAGCTCCAGGCCCGCCGCGGCACAGCGCTCCTGCGCGCAGGCACGCAGCCGTCCGTTCGCGGCTACGCCTCCGACGATCACCAGCGTGGACACGTGGTTCATGCGGCACGCGAGGATGGCCTTGCTGACGAGGACGTCCACCACCGCTTCCTGGAAGCTCGCAGCCACATCGGCGGCCGTGAGGGCCGGGTCGATCCCCTTCTCGACGTACCTCGCGACCGCGGTCTTCAGGCCGGAGAACGAGAACTCGAGCTCCTGCCCTCTCGCCTGCGGGCCGGTGAGCGGTCGCGGAAAGGCGATCGCGGTCGGGTCGCCGGCACGCGCTGCGCGGTCGATCGCCGGGCCGCCCGGATAGCCGAGGTCGAGCAGCCGGGCGACCTTGTCGAAGGCCTCGCCGGCGGCGTCGTCCCACGTGTCGGACAGGTGCACGATCCGGTGCTCCACGAGGTCGCGGACCAGAAGCAGGCTGGTGTGCCCGCCGCTGACGATCAGCACCACGCACGGGGAGGGCAGCGGGCCGTGCTCGAGGGTGTCAGCAGCGGCATGACCGGCCAGGTGGTGCACGGCGTACATCGGTACGTCGAGGGCGAGCGCATACGACTTCGCCGCTGCGATGCCGACCTGCAGGGCCGAGGTCAGCCCGGGCCCGGCCGTGACAGCCACCGCACCGACGTCGCGCAGCCCGATGCCGGCGTTCTCGAGAGCGGCGTTGACCATCGGCACCATGGCGTTGACGTGCGCGCGCGCGGCGACCTCCGGCACGACGCCGCCGAACCGGGCGTGCTCGTCCATGCTCGAGGCCAGCGCGTCGCCGAGCAGCACGCCGTCCCGCACGAAGCCGACCCCGGTCTCGTCGCACGACGTCTCGATGCCCATCACGATCGTCACCGCACCAGGCTAAGCGCCCCTCGACCTCTCCCGCTCGAATGGATACTGCGCTGCCCTCTTCGGCCAAAATCAGCAGCGCGGTATCCATTCAGGCTCTTCTGCCGTTTGTGTGGGTGATGCGGCGGGGTTGGGACGAGACACGCCGTCCTGCTTCTAGGTTTTCGGGTGCTGAAGCCTGAAGACCAAAGGAGCGAGGACGGCGTGCTGTCTCGCAGGGTAATGACGCGCCTGCTGGGGGTCGATGCGGCCCAGGTTCGGGTG